>NZ_AZNV01000026.1:0-84966 GCF_000510625.1 Rhizobium sp. IBUN | reverse complement strand
GCTCGGCCATGAGCCAGCCTGTCTTGCGCTCTACTCCCGACAGCACGCCATCAAGAAAGGCGCCGCTCGATAATCGCAGTTCACGACGACGAAAGATCGGCCCCAGTCGCTCCTTCAATGCATCGAGCTCGCGTTGCCATGCCAAAATCGACCCAGACCAGCTTGCGACGGACATGCAATTCCCTCCAGCTAAACGCCGAGAGTGAATCATGATCTCGCATAAAACGCAACTGTAGTACTAGAAATGCCCGGCGCCTGGATCGATGTGCGGGCTGTCACCCGGATGTGTGAACAGCTTGCCGCCTTCGGCCCACAGCGTTGCCGCGATGCTGATCGCCCCGAACACCGCGAAGCCGCCGAAGAGCGGCTGCACAGTCCCGTTGAATAGCTGTCCGACCGTGCCGCCGAGGATCGCGCCGAAGGTCGTCGATACGAAGCCGGTGATGGCTGTCGCGGTGCCGGCGAGGTTGCCCATGGGTTCCAGGCTGATTGCCGTAAAATTGGTGGCAATAACCGCAAACATCATCAGCAGGATCGTGAACAGGGTATAGGCAAAGGCGAAATCGGGCCGGCCACCGAGAGCTTTGACGAAACCGATTGCAGACACGATCGTGAACAGGATCATCGCAACGTGCGAGATGCGGCGCATCCCGAATTTGCGCACAAAAAACCCGTTGGCGAAGTTCGCGACAGCGATGCCGCCGGCCGTTGCCGCAAAGGCGATCGGTAACCAATCGCCAAGGCCGTAGACCTCGCCGAACACCTGCTGGACCGAAATAACGTAGGCGCTGATGACGCCCGTGAACATCGTCAGCCCGATCATGTAGCCACAGGTGATCTTGTTCGTCAGGACGGTCTTGAAACCGTCGACGACGGAGCCGACCGATAACGGGATGCGCTCTCCTTTCGGCAGAGATTCTTTCAGACGCGCGAGTGCCCAGATGAACAGGACCCCTCCGACAAGGCCGAGCAGGATAAAAATCCAGTGCCAGTTGGCGTAGGTGATGATCAACTGACCGACGGAAGGCGCCACGATCGGAACGATCATGAAGACGATCATCACGTAGGACATGACCCGCGCCATCTCACGGCCGCCGAAGCAGTCGCGAACAATCGCCATGGTCGTGATGCGGACGGCTGCGCCGCCGAGGCCTTGGACAAAGCGCATGATCAGCAGCATTTCGAAGCTGCCGGTAGCGGCAGCGGCGAACATAGCGAGGACATAAACGGCGAGGCCGCCAAGCAGGATGTTTCGGCGGCCGAAGGTATCAGACAGGCTACCGAAAATGATCTGCGACACGCCGAATCCGAGGAAGAAGACGCCGATCACGAGCTGCGTATCGTTGGCGTTCGTGACACCGAGCGAATGGCCGATCGCGGGCAGGGATGGCAGCATGCTGTCGATCGCCATCGCGACACTGGCGGTCATGATGGCGATGGTAATGACAAATTCGACGAAGCCCATGCCTATGCGGCGGGAGCCCTGATTCTCAACATGGGGTTTATGTGGTGGCGTCATAATCGAAATCCTGAAATAGGGGCGGAGAGAGCCGATCAGACCGCAGGATTGTGCGGCTGGAAGAGACGTCCCTTCTCTGCGATCAAAACGAAGACCAGACCGATGATCGAGACGGTGAAATAGCCTGCGACCATTGGCAATGCTGTGCCGTTGAATGCCTGGCCGATGCCGGCGCCGATCAGCGCGCCGCCGACCGTGCTCATGAAGCCGAGGACGGACGAAGCCGTTCCCGCGACGTGGCCGAGCGGCTCCATGGCAAGCGAGTTGAAGTTGGAGCCGATCCAGCCGAACTGGAACATGGCCACACCGAAGAAGCAGATGAAAAACGCAAAGGGCATCGGTTGCGGCCCAAGAACGAGGGCTGCGAGCCAGATGGTGTTGACGGTGATAAAGCCGACCAACGCGCCATGCGACAACCGCCGCATCCCGAACCTGCCAACAAGCCGCGCGTTGAGGAATGACGAAAGCGACATGAAGACAGCGACTCCGGCAAAGGCGAAGGGGAAGTAGACCCCCAGCTCGTAGATGCCGACGTATATCTGCTGCGCGGAATTGATGAAGCCGAAAAGCGAACCGAAGATGAAGGTGGTGGCAATCGTGTAGCAGAGGGCGATGCGGTTCGTGAGAACCAGCTTGAAGCCACCGATCACCGAGCGTGCGGTGAACGGGCGGACATTCGCGGGACGCAAGGTTTCGGGAAGGCGGATATAGGCCCAAACCGAGATCAAAGCGGCCAGGACGGCGATGAACACGAAGATCAGATGCCAGCTGCCGAAGAACATGATGATCTGGCCGCTGCCCGGCGCGATGACGGGAACGATCATGAAGACCATCATGATCAGGGACATGACCTCTGCCATCTGCCGGCCGCCGTAGATATCACGGACGATGGAGATGGTGATGACGCGCGTCGCTGCGGAACCAATGCCCTGAATGAAGCGAAGTGCGAGAAGGCCCGCAAAGGACGGTACCAGTGCGATCCCCAGCGCAGAACAGATATAGATGACAAGGCCGATCAACAGCGGCAGACGGCGGCCGAAGCGGTCGGAGAGAGGGCCGTAGAAGAGCTGAGCCGAGCCGAAGCCCAGCAGATAGGCGGAAACGACGAACTGACGGTGATTTTCGCTTTCGACGCCAAGGCTTGCGCCGATCTGCTGCAGTGCCGGCAACATGATGTCGATCGCGAGCGAATTGACCGCCATCAAGAAGGCGGCGAGCGCAATGAATTCCCCTTTGCCCATGGGCAATTGGCCCGCGTGCACGGTTTGTGATGAATCTGTCACAATGAAATTCCCATAAACGGGCCAAGGCGCTGTTCAGCACAGCGCCTCGGACTCAAAATGCAAGATATGGAAACCGGGCGGACGCCCGGTGACCGAACAGGTCAGGCGGCGCCGCGAACGGTCACGCCATGTTCCTGCAGGTGCTGCTGCAACTCGCCGGCCTGGAACATTTCCCGGACGATGTCGCAACCGCCGATGAACTCGCCCTTCACGTAGAGCTGCGGGATCGTCGGCCAGTTGGAGTAATCCTTGATGCCCTGGCGGATCTCAGAGTCAGCGAGCACGTTGATGCCCTTGTAGTCGACGCCGATGTAATCGAGAATCTGCACGACCTGGCCGGAGAATCCACACTGCGGAAACTGCGGCGTGCCCTTCATGAAGAGGACGACGTCGTTGCTCTTGATTTCGTTGTCGATGAATTCGTTGATACCGCTCATAGGGACTAATCCTTTCCACAGGCGAGTTAAAGGCCCGCCGTTTCAATCGTTAAGCTTAGATAGCATGTGATCCGCGGAATTCCAGCAGGCCGAGCCAAAAAAAGAGCGCCCTATCGGTTTGCGGACGGCGCATTGTTGCGCTTGCGTTACGCCTGGTTCAGGAGCGGCTTAGTCTCGCGCGCGCATTGCCGGTTATGGCAAGGAATTCACCCGGATTTTGCCACAATTCTCGCCGATTGCGGCGCAGCAATTTCCTGCCGTGCGCGGCCAGAAAGAAAATAATGACATTGATTTCGAAACGGGTCGTTCTCCATTTTCCGGGGTTCGAGCCACTTGATGGGCGTGCTCACAGGGCGCGCTATGAACGATCCGCAAAACAAAGTGCAGCGACCTGGAATTTCTCCGTGCTGACAGGCGAGCCGGACGACGGACCGGCGTCGACGGCGTTCAGGGTGAAGGCGGGTATTGACGGATGGGAAACCAACAGCCACATCCATATTTTCGACCACAATGCTTTGGTGGAGCAGCTTCGATCACGCAGCATACCTGCGCAAATTCTGGCGGGCTTTCGTAGTGCTCTGCAGGTCATCCTCCATGGCGGGATGGCCGGCTACTTCAGGCACGCTTGGCGATTCGGGCTGTTCTTCGTCTTTCCGTTCCTGATGATGATACTCGGCTTTTCGCTTAGCGCCATCATCGCCGTGATACCACTCGAAATGGAGTTGCCCGCTTTTCATCTCCTGTGGAGCACGGCGTTGGCATTGTGTTTCTTCGTCTTCGTGTTTCTGCCTTTCGCGGAGCGCTTCTACACGCTGCATCTCTTCGCTGACTGGCGGATGGCGGTCGCTCTTGCCCGGACGAGCGATGCGGCATTCAACCAGTGGCTAGATCGCTGTGCCACGGCCGCGCAGACCGCCCTGTCGGAACCTGCGCAGGAGTATGTGATCTCATCTCACAGTATGGGATCCAGCGTCGCCGCCCACGTCGTTGGCCTCCTGCTCGAACGGGATCCTGATGTTTTTGCCGGCAAGAAGGTGATCTTTGCAACGCTCGGCTCGGCAATCCTGCAATGCGCATTGTTGCGACCCGCGCGCGTGTTGCGGTCACGGGTCGGCCTGATCGCGCGATGCGACAGCGTCAACTGGCTTGATGTCCACTGTCTGACCGACGCCATTCATTTCTACAAGGTGCCGGTCGTGGCGGTTTGTGGACATGGAGATGCACGGCCTGCGAAGATGATCTTCATTCGCGTGAAGCATATGCTGACTATCGAGCACTATAAGAAGATCAAGAAGGATTTCCTGCGCGTGCATCGGCAGTATGTCCTGGGGCCAGACCTGCGGGCGCCCTTCGACTTCACGCTGCTAACCGCCGGCCCACGCTCGGACATGGTCTTTGCTGCAGACGTCTATAACGCAATGCCCGGCTTCTAACCGGGCATTTGCGTTCGATATCACTCAGGTGCCGATGTCTGCAGCGCCAGGGCATGCAGTATGCCACCCATGTTGCCCTTCAGGGCTTCGTAGACCATCTGATGCTGCTGCACGCGGCTCTTGCCGCGAAAAGCTTCCGCTACCACCTCAGCCGCATAATGATCGCCGTCGCCGGCAAGATCGCGGATGGTCACCTTGGCGCCGGGGATGCCGGCCCTGATCATGTCTTCGATATCACCGGGTTTCATAGGCATGATCGTTACTCCTTGCGCATTATTCCGTGGCAGCCAGTGTGCCATGGCCTTCCATGTAATCAGGGAACCATGATTCATGTGCGTCGCGCAATTGCTGAATCGGCAGCGACAGCAGATCGTCAATCACGAGGCTTTCACCTTCGACAGTGCCGAGGCGGCGGAAAGGTACACCCGCACCTTCGGCGTTGGCGCAGACGAAATTGGCAACATCCGCTGGCACCGTCAGCACGTAGCGGGCCTGATCTTCGCCGAATAGGAGCGCGTGCGGTGCGCCTTTGCTTTCATGAAGATCGATGTTAAGGCCCTTGCCTGACGCCATCGCCATTTCGGCGAGAGCCAGAACGAGGCCGCCGGAAGAGATATCGTGGCAGCTCGTTGCCTGGCCGTTTCGGATGACCGAGCGGACGAAGTTGCCGTTACGGCGCTCCGCGAGGAGATCGACCTCGGGAGCGGGGCCTTCAGTGCTGCCGACGACATCGCGCAGATAGGCCGACGAACCGAGATGGCTGCCGTCCGTACCGATCATGATTACCTTATCGCCATTCGAGGCGCTGCCGATGCGCGCCATCTTCTTCCAGTCGGGCAGAAGGCCGACGCCAGCGATCGTCGGTGTCGGCAGGATCGCAACGCCGTTGGTTTCATTGTAGAGTGAGACGTTCCCCGACACGATGGGGAAGTCGAGGACGCGGCAGGCTTCGCCGATGCCTTTCACGGCCTGAACGAACTGGCCCATGATTTCCGGCTTTTCAGGGTTGCCGAAGTTCAGGTTGTCGGTCGCCGCCAGCGGCTCTGCGCCGGTCGCCGTGATGTTGCGCCAGCATTCTGCGACTGCCTGCTTGCCGCCCTCGAACGGATCGGCCTCGACATAGCGCGGCGTCACATCGGACGAGAATGCAAGAGCCTTGGTCGGATGGTTCTCGACGCGAACGACGCCTGCATCACCTCCCGGAAGCTGGAGTGAGTTGCCCTGGATCAGGGTATCGTACTGTTCGTAAACCCAACGGCGGCTCGATTGATTGGGAGAGCCAACGAGCTGCAACAGCGCCTGGCCGTAGTCTGCCGGTGCGGCAACGAGGTTCGCGGGCAGCGGCGCACGCTTGTCCGATTCTCGCCACGGACGATCATATTCCGGCGCCTGGTCGCCGAGATCCTTGATCGGCAGGTTGGCGACTTCTTCGCCCTGATGGACAACGAGGAAGCGCAGGTCGTCGGTGGTCTTGCCGACGATCGCAAAATCCAGGCCCCACTTGATGAAGATCGCCTTCGCCACGGCTTCCTTTTCCGGCTCCAGAACCATGAGCATGCGCTCCTGGCTTTCGGACAGCATCATTTCGTAGGCGGTCATCTGCTCTTCGCGCACCGGCACGGTATCGAGATCGAGCAGAATGCCGAGATCGCCCTTTGCACCCATTTCGACGGCCGAGCAGGTGAGGCCGGCAGCACCCATGTCTTGGATGGCGATGACGGCGCCGGTCTGCATCAGCTCGAGGCAGGCTTCCAGCAGGCACTTTTCGGTGAAGGGGTCGCCGACCTGGACGGTCGGACGCTTTTCCTCGATGGACTCATCGAATTCGGCCGAGGCCATGGTCGCACCGCCGACGCCGTCGCGGCCCGTCTTTGCGCCGAGATAGACGACCGGCAAGCCGACGCCCTTGGCTTCCGAGAGGAATATGGCATTCGACTTGGCCAGGCCAGCCGCGAAGGCGTTGACCAGGATATTGCCGTTATAACGGGCGTCGAACTCGACTTCGCCGCCTACCGTCGGAACGCCGAAGGAGTTTCCATAACCGCCGACGCCCGAGACGACACCGGAGACTAGGTGACGGGTCTTCGGATGGTCCGGCTCGCCGAAACGCAGCGCATTCATTGCTGCGATCGGGCGTGCACCCATGGTGAAGACGTCGCGCAGAATGCCCCCGACGCCTGTGGCCGCGCCCTGATATGGCTCGATGTAGGACGGGTGGTTGTGGCTCTCCATCTTGAAGACTACGCAGTCGCCGTCATCGATATCGACAACACCGGCATTTTCACCGGGGCCCTGAATGACGCGCGGGCCTTTGGTCGGCAGCGTACGCAGCCACTTCTTGGAGGATTTGTAAGAGCAGTGCTCGTTCCACATGGCCGAAAAGATGCCGAGCTCGGTGAAAGTCGGTTCGCGTCCGATCAGGCTCAAGATCCGCTGATACTCGTCTGGCTTCAGGCCGTGGGCGGCAATCAGTTCGGGGGTGATCGGGCGGGTATTGGAAATGGTCATGAGCTCTCGGAAGTCCCTGCCGTTGCGCGATTGCGGTGTCTTTAGCCTAAGTGAATGAAACGCGCGATAGGAAAATGCCCGCTGTTAACAGACAGCAGGCACCAAAAGGCGACTATCGTGCCAGCTCAAAACTTGTAGCCGACCTGGATGCCGGCGCGCGTAATCCGAATTACGCACCATCGATCATTGGCGGGTAAAGCATTTTTGCCGACCGACGTTGCTTTGTCGCTGGTCTGCGGCCGATCTGCCGTCGCTTCAAATCTCACCATCATAGCCGGCGCCGCCGCTTTCTAGTAGGCGTCTCAAAGTCATCAATCCTGCAACCAGATCGTCACGGTTTCTGGGGGACGAGAAGCCTATCCGCACGCGGTGATAAACTTTCTCGGCGCGAGCGGCCTTGAACTCGTCCTCGTCATCGATCAGCACGCCATCTCTATAGGCGGCGTTCTTGAAGGTTCCCGAGAGCCAGGGATCGGGCAGCTTCAGCCAGAGGAAGGGAACATGCGGATGGGACACAAAATCGTATCCCTGTAGTTGTTGCCGTGCGAGGCGCTCGCGGATGGCCAGTTCGGCCGTGCTTGCCTTGCGGATTTCGTGTGCTTGGCCGCTCTGAACGAGACGCGCGCAAGCCTCGGCCAGAATGAAAGGCAGCCCGCCCGTAATCATCTTGTGCGTTACCTTGATCCGCTGCGCAAAATGCGGCGGGCAGGCGACCCAGCCGCCGCGCACTCCGGCAGCCACGGACTTTGAAAGGCCACTGATCAGGAAGGTGCGATCGGGCGCGAGCGACGCCAGCAGGGGATTTTCGTCGCCAGTCATGCCACCGTAGAGATCGTCCTCTATCAGCCAGACGCCATGCCTGCGTGCAATCTCCGCGATCCGTACCCGCCGCTCGTAAGGCATCGTAGCCAGGGTGGGATTGTGCGCGGTCGGCATGAGGAACGCGAGCTTGGGATGCTGCTGAAGACACAAGCGCTCGAAGTCATCGGGGATTACGCCGTTCTCGTCGGAGTCGACGGTGATCGTACGGCGACCAAGAATGCGGGCGCTGCGGCTGACCTGCGTATAGCTCAAATCTTCAAATACGATCTTGTCACCGGGCGACGACACGGCCGAAATCACCGAGACCGCCGCCGCGTGCGCGCCGAGGGTAGGGACGATGTTTTCGGTGTCGGGCGTCCAATCGTTCCTGGCGAGCCAGCGCCGCCCTGCCTCGTACCAATTTTGCGGGAAAACACGGGAATAGGACGAAATCTCGGAAAGCTGCTCCTCGCCGATTCCGGCGAGCACGCTGCCGATGATCTTGCCCTGGCCGAGGTCCGGAGCCGCGGTGGTGTCAAAGCGTATCTTGCCGGCCGGCGCATCGATCGGACGCGTGCCGCCGAGCGCGATGGTCAGTGGGTCCGGCTGATTGCCGGGTGCCGTCTCGGCGCGATCCAGGACATATGTGCCGCGGCCGACTTCTCCCGCGACGAGGCCGCGTTCGTGCACCAGCGCATAGGCCCGGCCGATTGTCCCGATTGTCACGCCTATGTCGTAGGCAAGGTTTCGCTGCGGCGGCAACTTGCTGCCAGCGGGCAATGTACCTGCGGCAATGGCTGATTCAATGCTGTCCGCAATTCGGAGGTAAACCGGGCCGAAACCGCGCGAAACGTCTGGGAGCCAATTTGTCATGATGACAATTCTCTATATTGTCACCCTTCGTCCGTCAAGATTATCTGAATTACAGACACAATCCACGTGGAGAATGAAATGTCCGCCGTTCCAGAGAACGAGCTCCGGATTGCACCGCTTCCTGCTAAGGTGCAATCGATACAATGCCGCATTCAGCAAGACTCTCGCCGTGTGCCGCGCACTTTGCTGGTGTCCGCATTGCAACGACTAACATCGTGGCATCAGAAGCGAGAGAGCCGCAGGGTGTTGCGTAATCTGACGGACGCCGAACTGCTGGACATTGGCGTCACGCGCGCCGAGGCGAATAAGGAGGCCAGCAAGTCGTTCTTTTGGGACTGATCAGCCGCAAGCCTTGCCGCCGGAGGCCCAGCGGGTGACATCCTTGGCGATCCGCGGTCCGGTGGCGCCTTGCATCATCGGACCGAAGGCATCGAGCTTGGAGGGATTGCCCTCTGCCTGAACAACGAGCAATGGGCGGCTTTCGGGGCTTCCCTTGTGCACGACGAGAATGCGCGGACGACCGGAGAAGGAATTCAACTCCGGCGCCAACCTGTATGCGGCAAAGGCCGCGTCGCCCGACTTGAACCAGCAGGCGTTCGCACCGAGAGCAACGCGCTCCATGGTGGACAGCGCGCTGCGGTCAGGACCCTTCGCGGGCGTGTTCGATTGGCAGGACGCGACCAGCGCCGCCGTTGCGGCAATCGCGAGAACACGTGTCGTCGAAAGGCGAGGACGCATCAACTTGCTCCAAGGGACCGGATGAATGGCCTCTTACGTGCCGAAGGTTAAGCTGCGATTACCTCGAGGGCGGATGCAAACAGACCGCGGCCGTCGGAACCGCCATGCGCTGCTTCGATGAGGTTTTCGGGATGCGGCATCATGCCGAGGACGTTGCCCTTATCGTTCATGACCGCGGCAATATCGTTGATCGAGCCGTTCGGGTTGGTGCCTTCCGCATAGCGGAATACGACCTGGCCGCTGCCTTCGATCTTTGCCAGGGTCTCGGCGTCGGCGAAGTAGTTGCCGTCGTGATGGGCGACTGGGCTGCGAATGATCTGACCCTTGGAATAGGCGCGGGTGAAATCGGTGTCGGCGTTGACGACTTCGAGCTTGATCTCGCGGCAGACGAATTTGAGCGAGGCATTGCGCATCAGCGCGCCAGGAAGCAGACCTGCCTCGAGCAGGATCTGGAACCCGTTACAAACGCCGAGAACCTTGACGCCCTTGTTTGCCTTTTCGATGATTGCCTGCATGACCGGCATGCGCGCTGCGATAGCGCCGCACCGGAGGTAGTCGCCATAGGAAAAGCCGCCGGGGATGACGATCAGGTCGACGTCCGGAATATCCGTCTCCGTTTGCCAGATGGTCACCGGCGCGTGACCGGAGATTTTCGTCAGTGCTGCGATCATGTCTCGATCGCGATTGAGACCCGGAAGTTGAACGACGGCTGATTTCATGAGTGCGGCTAAAACCTTGTTTGTGCTTCTGCAAGTTCTCTGAGTACGAGACGCTTTTCAATACGCTCCAGCCGGCCTTCGTGCCGACCGAGGACACCGTAAATACTGTGTATTTCCTGCTCCATCGTGGTCATCGTGTCGCGCATGCAATGCATTTCGCTTCGGATCTCGTCAAGCGACGCATCCAGCGTATCGATGTGCTCGTTCATCTTCGTCAACAACTCAAGCATGAGCTCTTGCGTCAATTCAGCCATCGAGTGCGCTCCACGACCAAGATTAGTCGACGAAAATATTATAGTTCTCGATCACCGTATTTGCGAGGAGTTTCTCACACATTGCCTTGAGATCGCTCTCCGCTTTCGCCTTGTCAGCGCCTTCGAGTTCGACGTCGAAAACCTTGCCCTGCCGGACATGGCCGACTCCATCGAAGCCGAGAGCACCGAGAGCGCCCTCGATCGCCTTGCCCTGCGGATCGAGAACGCCGTTCTTCAGCGTGACGGTTACACGAGCCTTGATCACTTTATCTTCCCTGTCTTGCTTTGCCTGATAGTCTTACTTTACGAGCACTGGGCCGGTGCCGCGCACAGGCTCGTTCTCGTTGATGATGCCGAGGCGGCGCGCAACTTCTGAGTAGGCTTCGAGAAGTCCACCCATGTCACGGCGGAAGCGGTCCTTGTCCATCTTTTCACGGGTATCGATATCCCAGAGACGGCAGGAGTCCGGCGAAATCTCATCGGCCAGGATGATGCGCATCATGTCGCCTTCGTACAGGCGACCGCATTCGATCTTGAAGTCGACAAGCTGGATGCCGACGCCGAGGAAAAGACCGGTCATGAAGTCGTTGACGCGAATGGCAAGCGCCATGATATCATCGAGTTCGGCGGGGTTCGCCCAGCCAAATGCCGTGATGTGCTCCTCGGAAACCATCGGATCGTCGAGCGCGTCGGACTTATAATAGAACTCGATGATCGAGCGTGGCAGCACCACGCCTTCCTCGATGCCAAGGCGCTTGGACAGCGAGCCGGCGGCAACGTTGCGTACAACGATCTCAAGCGGGATCATTTCGACTTCGCGGATCAACTGCTCGCGCATGTTGAGGCGACGAATAAAATGCGTCGGAATGCCGATCTTGTTCAGATGGCTGAAAATGTATTCCGAAATGCGGTTGTTCAGAACGCCCTTGCCATCGATGACTTCGTGCTTTTTCTTGTTGAAGGCGGTGGCATCGTCTTTGAAGAACTGGATCAGCGTGCCCGGTTCCGGGCCCTCATACAGAATCTTGGCCTTGCCCTCGTAAATACGGCGGCGACGGTTCATTGCAATTGTTCTCTATCGTTGGCGCTCTTGGGATAGCGCGAGTGGATCGATCTCGTGGCGTCCCCTTAAAGGAAAAGCGAGGGTTTCACAATCCGCCTGTCACTCCTTCCCCGGAATCCGGGATTGCCGGAGTGCCGCTAAGAGAATCGAAGACTTTCTGCGTAGCAGTTTACAGGTTTTTTGCGATCAACGGAATGTGAGCCGTCCGTCTCGGCGGAGTCATGCAGGCCTTTATCTTTGGCGGGAGCTGTTGATCGACTTGCGCAGGTCCTGTTGCAGGTCGCGGGCAGGGCCTTCCACGCCCCGCCAGGACGCAGCGCGTACAAAGGGCGCTATCTGCAGTGCGGGCATCGGGCGGGCCAGCGCGTAGCCCTGGAGCATGTCGCAACCGAGGTCGCAGAGGATTCGGACGTGGTCCATCGTCTCCACCCCCTCAGCCGTGACGAGAATGGTTAGCGAACGACCGATGTCGATGATCGAACGGACGAGCTTCCGCTGCTCTGCCGAGTGGGGCAGCATGCGGATCAGCTCGCGGTCGATTTTCAAGGTCTTCGGGCTCAGCTTCAAAAGGCTAACAATCGACGCGTGGCCCGTGCCGAAGTCATCGATCTCGATATCGATGCCGAGGCGGCGTAGCTGCCGGAGATTGGCGGTCACGGCATCATCGCAATCGTCCAGCGAGATCGATTCAAGCAGTTCGAAGGAGATCGTGCGAGGCTCGATCTTCAGTCCGCGAAGCTTCTTCGCAAGGTTCGGATCGGCGAGGCGACGAGACGAGACGTTGACTGCGATCTTCGGGATGCGAAGCCCTTCATCCTCCCATCGCTGGCGATCCGCCAGTGCCTGCTCGAGGATAAGACCGTCGATCGTCGAGACAACATCCAGATCTTCGGCAATCGCGAGGAAGCGATCGGGGGCCAGCAAACCGTGTTCGCGGTGCTGCCAACGCGCCAGCGTCTCGACGCCGGCAACCTCGAGCGTTCGCGCCTGGAACTGCAACTGGTAGAACGGAATAAACTCGCCGCGTTCCAGGCCCAGCAGGATTTCGTCGGCCAGTCGCTTGCTGGCGATGATGCGGCGGCGCTCATCGGTCGAGAAGAATTCGTGGCGATTGCGTCCGCCGCTCTTTGCACGGTAGAGCGCGATATCGGCATTTAGCAGAAGTTGCTTGGCATCCAGCGCCGGACCGTCCCCCGTGGCGATTCCTATACTTGCGCCGAAACGGCAATCATGGCCCTCGTAGCGAATAGGCTTGCAGAGCTCGCGGATGATGCGTTCGGCCAGATTAGAGATCTTCCTTGGTGTGACGTCGAGGGTACACAGGACCACGAACTCGTCGCCACCAATACGAGCGACGAAATCAGTGGAACGGACGTTCCTTTTCAGGACCTGCGCAACGTGCTTCAGCATCGCGTCGCCGGCACGGTGGCCGAGCGTATCGTTGATCTGCTTGAAGCGATCGAGATCGATATGGAGGATCGCGAGCGTCAGGCCGGTCCGGCGACATTCGGCGGAACGCTCGTCCAGCATGCGATCCAGGTATCGGCGATTGGGTAAGTTGGTGAGGTAATCATGCAGCGCCAGGTGCTCGATGTTTTCCTTGGCGCTTTCGAGCTCCCTATTGCGGGCTTCGGCGAGATCCTTGGCGCGCTGCAACTCGTTATTGAGCCGGACTTCGGCAGTGACATCCCAATTCGCACCGATCAGCTTGCGGCGTCCGTCGCTGTCGAGAAAAAATGCCGCCTTTGCGCGGATGACGCGCTCGATGCCGTCCTGCCGGATGATGCGGAATTCGTGCTCAAAATCGGTGTTGTCAGCGATGCTCTCGTTGATGGTCGCTAGCACACGTTCCCTGTCATTGGGATGCAGCGAAGCCTCCCAGGCATCGCCCGTGGTGGCTGGCGACGTCCCAGTAATGCCGTAGATCGCCAGAAGACGGTCGTCCCAGTCGACAGTGCCATTCTCGATGTCGGCCTCGAAGACGCCGATATTGGAGATATCAAGCGCGAGATCGAGGCGTCGCGACACGTGCGCCAGCCGCTCCTCCGCCTCCTTGCGCTCGGTGATGTCGGTATCGGTGCCGACGAGGCGGGCAGGGGCGCCATTTTCGTCCCATTCGACACAAGCACCACGGCATTCGATCCAGATCCAGTGGCCGTCCCTGTGGCGCTCGCGATACACGAAAATCTGATAGTCCGGATCGCCTGCATTCTGACGATCGATCGCCCTTACGACGAATTCCCGATCATCGGGGTGGATGAGTTCAATCCAAGTGTCATAATCCCCGTCGGCATCCTCATCGGGCGCCATGCCACGCATGGTCTTCCAGGTATCGGAATAGTAACGCTTGCCAAGACGAAGATCGTGGTCCCAGACGCCGAGGCCTGACCCGACAAGAGCGTAGTTCCAGCGACTCTCGCGCTCCGAGAGTTCGGCGCTATTTATTGGGGGCGCGTGGTCGTCGAGCCCGGTCGCATGAAGCTTGGTCTTCGGTTTGCCCCGGTTGCCGGGTGTCGATCGTTTCAATCTGCGTACTCGCTCTCCTGGCGCGTGTATATTTTGGATGCATTGAATTAAACAGCCCTTAATGCCATAAAAATAATATCCACGTAAAAACAATTACTTGGTTGTGCGTTCCGCCCTGCGTAGCCTGAGGGCGCAGACAAGGTTCGACAATGCCCATTCACTTGTGCAGTGGTGCCCTATATCGCCCCAATTGGCGGAGGGAATGCGATGTCTCCAGAATGGCCGATGTTCATACTGCAATGCATCGTTCTTGTGGGCCTGGCGGGCGTTCTCTTCATTCGCGGAGAGGGTGACTAGCCGATTGCTCAGCTAAAACCGCCCGAGCGTTCCCGTGCTGGGCGCGGCGATGCAATGCCCGACTGTGAATTGCGGTTCTGCCAAAGCGTCCGGTATTACGGCTTCAAACGGCCAAGGAATTGGGCAAACACCATTGTTCCTTCCGGCCAAGGCCCGTGGCCGGACTCGGTGTTGATATGGCCGGCCTCACCAGCGTCAATGAGGAGGGATCCCCAGCTTGCAGCGATGTCATCGGCGTGCTCGTAGCTGCCGAAGGGATCGTTGCGGCTGGCGATCGTGATTGTCGGGAAGGGAAGTGGATCCCGCGGGTACGGGCCGAATGTCATCAGGTGCTTCGGCCGTATTGCCGGATTGGCGACATCGGGCGGTGCAACGAAGAATGCCCCGGCTATCTTGTTGCGAAAATGGGGAATTGCATGGATCGCCGATGGAATGCCAAGCGAATGCGCAACCAGCACCACCGGTCGCGTGGCAGCGTTCACCTCCTCGGCGATCCGCTGAACCCAATCGTCGCGGACCGGCTTCGACCATTCTGCCTGTTCGACACGACGAGCCGTGCTGAGCTTGGCCTCCCAGCGGCTTTGCCAATGATCGGGGCCGGAATTCGTATAACCGGGAATGATGAGGATTTCGGCGTCTGAAGCTTTCATGATGGCGCGGATGTGAGAAAGCTTGACGGCGATGTCAAGGGAGGGTGGGACAAGGCCTCTGAAATTTGTTATGTTTTTGGCAGTGCCGGTTGCGTCTCGTATCGGCGTTGTCGCCGATCCTTTCGCTGCCGGCTATCTTGGCTGAGGAGGAGAAAGCCATGACGGCATTCCATGTTATGTCGGGTGCAAGCGATGTCTACACACGCCCGGTCGTCAACAAGATCAGCGTTTCGGATGTCTTTGATGCGCTACGGCGCGGCCTCGACGATTTTCGTGAAAAACCATCCCACTATGTATTTTTGTGCCTGATGTATCCGATTGCCGGCATTTTTCTCGCTGTCGCGACGTCAAGTGCTAACCTCCTGCCGATGATTTTTCCGCTGGTTTCGGGCTTTGCACTGATCGGCCCTATCGCCGCGATCGGGCTCTATGAGATCAGTCGCAGGCGCGAAGCTGGCATGGATACCTCGTGGAGGCACGCGCTCGAGGTAACAGGATCGCCAGCGTTTCCATCGATCATTGCTGGCGGATTGTTGCTGTTTGGCTTCTTCGTCGTCTGGCTTGTCGCTGCGCAGACGCTCTATGCCAACGTGTTCGGCGACGTTTTCCCGCGATCGATCTCGCTCTTCCTCTCAGAGATCTTCGGCACGGCTGCAGGGCTGCAGTTGATCATTTGGGGACACGTGCTTGGTCTGGGCTTTGCTATTATCGTGTTGGCCACGACCGTCGTCACCTTCCCGTTGTTGCTGGATCGGGATGTCGGTCTCGTCTGCGCGATGGAGACATCGGTCAGAGCGACCGTCGCCAACCCGATCCCCGTCTTCTGCTGGGGGCTGATCATTGCCGTTTCTCTCATCGTCGGCACCATCCCGCTCTTTGTCGGGTTGGCGTTGGTAATGCCGATCCTCGGGCATGCCAGTTGGCACCTGTATAGGAAGCTTGTGGCACCGCCAGTGGTCTGACAGTCAGGGCGCCGGGAACTGCAACACCTCCCTGGGAGTTTCGCTGAGGCGAATACCGAGGGAGGTTATACATGGCAACGCCGCAGCATCTGTTTACCCGCTTTGCCAGCAGGACTTCTGAATGGGCAGGCAGGCCCGCCACGTTCGTGCTGGCGGTCGTACTCGTCGCGGTATGGGCAGGGACAGGCCCGGTCTTCGATTTCTCCGAGACTTGGCAACTGGTCATCAACACCGGAACGACCATCATTACCTTCCTGATGGTGTTCGTGCTTCAGAACGCGCAGACGCGGGATGCTCGGGCGGTGCAGGCCAAACTCAACGAAATCATACTCACCAGCCACGCGGAAAACCGCTTCATCGGCATCGAGCATCTTGACGACGAGGACCTCCAACATCTCGATCGCCTCGTTGCCAAGGCGGCGAAAGGCGTTCGCAATCAACGGTCGTCAAAAGCGTCCAACGGTCAAAATGGTGGAGGCGAGGCGAGCGCGTCGGCAAGGCTCAAGAAGACGAAGCGTAAAACGGCGCCCGTGAAGGCGCCGTCTCGGTAATCCAGCTTAGGCAGCGCCGAAGACGCGCCGGAAGATCGTATCAACGTGCTTGGTATGATAGCCAAGGTCGAATTTCTCGCGGATTTCCTCTTCGGAGAGCGCGGCACGGACCTCGGAGTCGGCAAGCAGCTCCTCCAGGAAATCCTTGCCCTGTTCCCACACCTTCATGGCGTTTCGCTGGACGAGCCGGTAGGCATCCTCGCGGGAAACGCCTGCCTGTGTCAGCGCCAGAAGCACGCGCTGCGAATGCACGAGGCCACGGAACTTGTCGAGGTTCTTCATCATGTTGTCGGGATAGACCACGAGCTTCTCGATGACGCCGGCCAAACGGTTGAGGGCAAAGTCGAGCGTGATCGTCGTGTCGGGCCCGATGCCGCGCTCGACGCTCGAATGGCTGATATCGCGCTCATGCCACAGGGCGACGTTCTCCATGGCGGGAACGACCGACATGCGCACCAGGCGCGCCAGACCGGTCAGGTTTTCAGTCAGGACCGGGTTACGCTTGTGCGGCATGGCCGAAGAGCCCTTCTGGCCGGGCGAGAAGTATTCCTCAGCTTCCAGGACTTCCGTGCGCTGCATATGGCGAATCTCGATCGCGACGTTTTCGATCGAAGAGGCAATGACGCCGAGGATGGCGAAGAACATCGCATGCCGGTCGCGCGGAATGACCTGCGTCGAAACCGGCTCCGGCACCAGGCCGAGCTTGGCGCAGACATGTTCCTCGACGCGCGGGTCGATATTGGCGAAAGTGCCGACAGCGCCGGAGACCGCACCGGTGGCGATTTCGGCACGCGCGGCCAGCAGGCGGTCGCGGTTGCGGCTCATCTCGGCGTAGAAGCGCGCGAGCGTCAGGCCCATCGTAGTCGGCTCGGCATGAATGCCGTGGCTGCGACCGATGCGGACGGTGTCCTTGTGTTCGAAGGCGCGTGCCTTGAGAGCGGCGAGCAGACGATCCATGTCGGCGAGCAGGATGTCGGCTGCGCGGACGAGTTGGATGTTGAATGTGGTGTCGAGAACGTCAGAAGACGTCATGCCCTGGTGGACGAAACGCGCATCGGGACCGACGATCTCTGAAAGGTGCGTCAGGAAGGCAATGACATCGTGCTTGGTGACGGCCTCGATTTCATCGATCCGCGCAACGTCGAACGTGGCGGCGCCGCCTCGTTCCCAGATCGTCTTCGCAGCCGATTTCGGGATGACACCCAGTTCGGCGAGCGCATCGCAGGCGTGAGCCTCGATCTCGAACCAGATGCGGAATTTGGTTTCGGGCGACCAGATGGCGACCATCTCTGGCCGGGAATAGCGCGGGATCATGGCTTCCTGCTTTCGTTCATAAGGAAATGCTGGCGCCCCTGTATCAAAGACAGGCGGCAATCTCAACGCATGCGTTTAGCAAGCGCAACACTAGTGCCGAAAAGGCAGAGAAGGCCGAGCGGAAGAAACAGGCGAATTCCAAGGACGGCGAACTGATAGACTGCACTGGCACCGGTGAAGACGAATTGAAACACCCACGTAAGGGATCCAAAAGAAGCGTGCCACGCCGAGTAGAAGACCCGGTAGTCCATGGCGAATAGAAAGGCGGTCATCAGGATCGTCCCGGCAGCAAGTGTCAGGAAGAAGGCTGCAAAACGCGTCTCCGGCGAGCGTCGGTGCGCAAGGAATCGACCCAATGGCAACATGAATGGCCAAGCCAGCAATCCGCCTGTGAAATAGAGTAGCGCGAGGTCGCGGAGATGTGCCGTCTCCATTCCGTTTCTGAAACAGAGCGCGGCCATCGCGGACGCGAGCATCTGCGTGCCCCAGAGCACTGCGCCTGCGAATAGATCGGGGAGAGGCGGGCGCGCCGCCTTGAGCCGCTCGGAGATCAAGGACGGCCTGCTTTCATCACGACTTGGACTGACCTTCGGCGGCACTGCGCAAGGCGCTGATGGCCGCCTTGTAGGCCTCGACCGAGCCGCCCTTGAAGATCGCCGAACCTGCGACGAGAACATTGGCGCCAGCTTTGCCGACGATCGGCGCCGTTTCGACTGTTACTCCACCATCGACTTCGAGATCGATCGGCCTATCACCGATGAGTGACCGCGCGGCGGCAATCTTGTCCGCCATCGCGGGAATGAATTTCTGTCCGCCAAATCCGGGGTTTACCGACATGATAAGGATGAGGTCGACGTCGTCGAGGACATTTTCTAGTGCCGAAAGCGGCGTGGCCGGATTGAGGGTGACGCCGGCCTTTTTGCCCAGGCTGCGCAC
Source organism: Rhizobium sp. IBUN (assembly GCF_000510625.1). Lineage (NCBI taxonomy): Bacteria > Pseudomonadati > Pseudomonadota > Alphaproteobacteria > Hyphomicrobiales > Rhizobiaceae > Rhizobium > Rhizobium sp. IBUN. The sequence goes on along the minus strand of NZ_AZNV01000026.1, from coordinate 66,102 downwards.
AGTTTGAAGCGACCGGTGGAGATGCGGCCCGGCTTCTGCATGGACGGTAATGCGGTCGCAGCCCGCCTTGGCGAAGGCCTCCAGGTAAGGATCGGCAGGTGCAATCATCAGATGGCAATCAAAAACGGCGTCCGTATAGGAACGCAGCGATTTGATCACATCAGGGCCGAAGGAAATGTTTGGGACGAAGTGACCGTCCATGACGTCGAGGTGAATCCAATCGGCTCCAGCCGCGGTCACGTCACGGACTTCCTGGCCCAGTTTGGCAAAATCGGCGGCAAGGATGGATGGCGCGATGCGAATGGGCGTGGTCATTGACGTCTCTCCGTAAAACTCGTGCAGCGGCGGCAAAGCCTATTCGATCGGAGCGCTTGGCAGCACGAACGAACCGGCGTGCCATAGCAGCAGGCGGTAGGGGTTATCGGCCAATTCATGGCCGGCGTTGAAAGCAATCTTTCCGATAATCGTCTCGAAGGAGGTGCCACCGATATGCTGCGCGATCGGCCTATCATCAGCGCCGGCATCCTGGACAGCCTTCGTCGCGATTTCCACAGCTGCATAAGCAGGCAGTACATAGCCCTCCGGCTCGACGCCGCCGGCGCGTAACGCATCGACAACCGACTTCGCTTCCGGCCGCGCCGCATAGTCCGGCAGGGCAACGGCGTAAACGCCATCGGCAAGCGCGAGCGGTTGGTTGGCAGCCCGCATGGCGTCGCCACCGAGGATATCGAGTTGAATCTTTTCCGCCGCTGCGTCACGTGCGATCACTGCAACGTCGCTGCGATCCCCGCCGACAAATACCTTTGTCGCCCCGGCCTTCTTCAGGCGGCGTACAAGAGCAACCTGCTGCTCCTGGCCCGGTCGATAGGTGTCGGTGAATACCGGCTTGAGGCCTTTTTCCTCGAGCGCGTTTCGGATCGCTTCCGTAAGCTCCCGGCCATGGATAGTGCCGTCTTCGACCAGTGCGATCGGCGAGGCCGCCCACTCCCGTACGATCACCTCGATAATCTTCTCCGCTTCCGCGCCATCGGCCGGCGCCATTCGATAGAGCGGCCAGGCATTTTTTAGCGCGTCTTCCATGAGGATGCGTGAGCGCACCGAGATGGTAATCGCCGGGATATTGGCATCCTTCAGCTTTGGCAGTGCGCCCTCGAGCGTCTCGCTGCAGAGAAAGCCTACGGCTAACTGGACCTTGGCATTGATCAACGCGTCAGCGATCGCCGCGCCGCTGTTTTCCTCGCAAGTCTCCGCGACCGTGACGATCGTGTTGCCATCCTGCTGGATCCTGGCAGTGGCACCGGCAATGATCTGGGCTCCGATTGGCGCGAGGTTGCCAGTCTGTGGCGCAACAACGCCAATCGTGAGGCCGGCGGCATGGCATTCTCCGGCCGCAAGGAGCAGCATCGGCAGAAGTGCTAGGCCACGCAAAGTATTCATAAAAGCCGCAGGTCCGTGTCGTTTGTCCTGCTCTTTTATCCGTCCGGCATCGATCGTCAAAGAAAAACGCACGGTTGGGAAGCTTTTCGCCTGGCTTTTGTAGAAAAGGTAACCGATCACCTTCATATTATAGAAAACAGCAAAACCGGTAACGCCGGATGGAGAATGCCTTTGTTGAACAAGCAACCGATCGACCCGCGCCTCTACCGGGATGCGATGAGCCGCTTTGGCGGCCATGTGCAGCTCGTAACGACGGCGATCGGCGAGGAGCGCCGAGGCGTGACGATCACTGCCGCTTGCTCGGTATCCGATAGCCCTGCGACCGTACTGGTATGCCTGAACAACAGTAATCCGAAGAACGACATCTTCTTTCGGAGCGGCATCTTTGCATTGAATACCTTGGCCGCGCATCATCAAGCGCTTGCGGATGCTTTTTCGGGGCGTGCGCTGCTCACCAACGACGAACGCTTCGCGACGGGTGTGTTCGACAAGCTGGTAACGGGCGCGCCTATCCTTCGCGACGCGCTTGCCTCCTTCGATTGCCGCGTGAGCGAAATCAAGGAAATGTCGACGCACCACATCATTTTCGGCGAGGTCGTGGCAGTCAGGTACAACGAGGCGAAGCCTGCGCTTGTCTATATGAACCGGGATTACCACACGCTATAACTCCTGAAAAGGGAGGAGACATGCCGGATCAAACTCATCCGCCGCTGCCATCGTCGATCGATGAGACGATCGCGATGCTGGGCGATCAGGATTATCTCGCGGGGCGGGCGCTTGGAACAGTGCTTTTCCTGGCCCTGAAGATGAAGCGTCCTCTCTTTCTGGAAGGCGAGGCGGGTGTCGGCAAGACCGAGATCGCAAAGGTGCTCTCGAAAGCTCTCGGCCGGCCGCTGATCCGCCTGCAATGCTACGAAGGACTGGATATCGCTTCGGCTGTCTACGAATGGAACTATCCGGCACAGATGCTCGAAATCCGCCTGGCCGAAGCGTCGGGGCTGGCCGACAGGAACAGGATAGAGTCGGACATCTTCTCCGAACGATACCTCATCCGCCGGCCGGTGTTGCAGGCTCTGTCGAGCGCAGATGGGCGGGCGCCCGTGTTCCTCATCGACGAGCTCGACCGCACCGATGAAGCGTTCGAGGCCTTTCTGTTGGAGGTTCTCTCTGATTTTCAGGTGACGATCCCCGAGCTCGGCACTATCCGTGCAGCCGAGCCACCGATCGTCATTATAACCACGAACCGGACGCGTGAGGTTCACGACGCGCTGAAGCGGCGTTGCCTATACCATTGGGTCGATTATCCCGATGCCGCGCAGGAGCTGGAGATTATTCGCCGCAAGGTGCCGGGCTGTAATGCGGCTCTGTCCGCGCAGATCGTCGCCTATGTACAGAAGCTTCGGGCACTGGATCTTTTCAAGAACCCGGGCGTAGCCGAGACGATTGATTGGGCGACAGCGCTGACCGAACTCGATCGCCTGGCGCTCGATCCGGAAACGATTTCCGATACGATCGGAACACTGCTGAAATACCAGGACGACATCGCGCGTATCCAGGGTAGCGACGGTGCGAAAGTCCTGGAGGATATCAGGGGCGAGCTGCAGGCGGCAGGATAACGGATGGAACCTGTCTTTCCGCCTCTTCCGGTCGGTGACGGTCGTTTTGCCGATAATATCGTTTTCTTTGCCAGGGTACTGCGGAAGGCCGGCATGAAGATCGGGCCGGCCGCGATCGTTGATGCGATCGAGGCGGTCGAGACGATCGGTATCGGGTCGCGTGAGGAATTTCACGCCGCGCTCTCATCCGTCTTCGTCAAACGGCACGAAGACAAGCCGGTCTTCGACGAGGCGTTTCGCCTTTTTTGGCGCTCGCGGGACCTTGTCGAGAAGATGATCGCAATGCTGTCGCCAAGGGCGTCGGAAACCCTCCAGAAGGAGAAGGCAAAGCCCGGCGAAAGCCGCGCCGCGGACGCCTTGCTCGGCGACCGAAGGGACAACAAGCCGCCGCGCGACGAGCCTGATATCGAGATCGATGCGCGCTTTACGATGTCGGGCAACGAAGTCTTCCGGCGGATGGACTTCGCCCAAATGTCTGCGTTGGAGATTGCCGCGGCCAAGAAGGCACTTGCGAAACTGCAGCTGCCCCTGGACAAGGTGCGGACCCGGCGCTTCCGCCCATCGCATGCTCACGCGCATGTGGATGCGCGCGCGACGATGCGGGCTGCATTGCGCAGCGGGGCCGGCCTCATTCTTCCGCGATACCGCGAGATCCGCGAGGTTCAGCCACCCTTGGTCGTTCTCGCCGATATCTCCGGCTCGATGAGCCAGTACACGCGCATCTTTCTGCACTTTCTCCATGTGCTAACGGAGAAGCGCCGGAGGGTTCATACCTTCCTGTTCGGAACGCGTCTCACGAATGTCACTCGCCAGATGCGGCACAAGGATCCCGACGAAGCGATGGATGAATGCGCGGCAGCGGTAAGGGATTGGTCCGGTGGGACGCGGATCGGTGAGACGCTGAGGGAGTTCAATCGCCTGTGGGCTCGCCGTGTGCTGGGGCAGGGCGCGGTCGTGCTGTTGATCACCGACGGGCTGGAGCGCGAGGGAACGGATCTGCTCGCGGCAGAAATGGACAGGTTGCATCGCTCGTGTCGGCGACTGATATGGCTCAATCCGCTGCTGCGCTTCGACGGCTTCGAGCCGCGCGCGCGTGGCGTGCGCGCAATGCTGCCGTATGTTGACGAATTCCGACCGGTACACAATCTATCATCCTTGAGCGACCTCGCGGAAGCACTCGGCGCAACGCGATCGACGGAATGTGACCCGCGCCGGTACCTCGAGAGATTGAAAGGCATCGCATGACAGGTACATCTTTTGACCTTGATCCGTTAATGACGGCGGAAGCCTGGAGAAAAAGCGGGCGAGACGTGGCGATTGCCACGGTCATCGAGACGTGGGGATCGGCGCCACGACCGGCCGGAAGCCATCTCGTGATCGACCGAGACGGCAATTTCGAAGGCTCCGTATCGGGGGGCTGCGTCGAGGGCGCCGTTATCGCCGAGGCGCTTGATGTGATCGCCGACGGTAAGGGGAAGATGCTCGAGTTTGGTGTTGCGGATGAAACGGCGTGGCGCGTCGGCCTTTCTTGCGGCGGCCGGATTCGTGTCTATGTCGAAAGGCTCAGTTGATGGATGCGGCAAATCTTGCGCGGCTGAATGACGCGCGCCGGGCGCGCCGCGCCGCCATGCTGCTGACTGATCTCGAAAAGGGAGGAGATGCCGTTGTCCTTGAGGGGGAGCCAGTGGAACCCTCCTTGCGAGCGGATATCGAGGCTGCCTTTCGCTCAGGGAAATCGACGGCAATCGAGGTCGATGGGCATCGATACTTTCTTAACGTGCATCTGCCGCCGGCCCATATCGTGATTATCGGCGCCGTTCACATCAGTCAGGTCCTGGCGCAGATGGCATCGCTTGCTGGCTTCGATGTGCGAATCATCGATCCGCGCACGGCTTTCGCCACGCCGGAACGGTTCCTCGGGACCGATCTGACGGCGGATTGGCCGGTGGATGTCCTCAAGGATCGTCCGCTGGACGCCTATACGGCGCTCGTCGCCGTGACGCATGACCCGAAGATCGACGACTATCCCATTACCGAGGCGTTGCGGACCGGCTGTTTCTATGTCGGAGCGCTCGGCAGCCGGAAGACGCATGCGACTCGGCTAGAACGGTTGCGCGCAGACGGTGCGGACGAGGCCGCGCTTGCCAAAATCAGCGCGCCGATCGGGCTTAATATCGGTGCGTCGAGCCCAGCCGAAATCGCGGTCGCCATTCTCGCGGAGATCGTCCAAACGCTGCGGACGCGGACCTTATCTCCGGTTGGTGACAGCAAATGAAGTTCGGATCATTCTCCATCGAGGCAGCCGAGGGCGTGGTCCTCGCCCATGCCGTGAAGCTTGCCGGCGGCAGCCTGTCCAAAGGACACAGGATCGGTGCCGGCGACATCGAAAGGCTGCGCGGTGAGGCTATAGGGCAGGTCATTGCTGCACTAATGGAGGAGGGCGACGTCGGGGAGGACGAGGCGGCGAGACGACTTGCGCAGGCAATCGCGCCCGACCATTTGCGCCTCTCTGAGGCTTCCACGGGACGCGTGAACGTCTATTCGACTGTTGACGGCCTGTTCGTCGCAAGCCGCAGCGCCGTCGACCGGCTGAACAGCATCGACCCTGCTATCACGCTTGCCTGTCTCAACGATCATGTGCCCGTTCGCAATGGCGACATGGTTGCGACATTCAAGATCATCCCGCTCGCCGTGTCCGGCGCCAAACTCGACCTTGCATGCGAGGTGCTGCGGTCGACATCCGCCTTCGAGGTGAAGCCCTTTGCCGGCCGCTCGGTCTCGTTGATCGCGACGGAACTGCCGTCGCTGAAGCCATCGGTCATGGACAAGACGGCACGCGTGCTTTCCCGGCGGCTCGTCGCATCAGGCAGTCATCTCGTGAGGGAGATGCGGGTTGCTCATCACGTCGAACCGGTAGCGCAGGCGCTTCTCGACGCATTGCGGCTACCCGACAGCGCCCCGAAGTTGGTCATCCTTTTCGGCGCGTCCGCCGTGATCGACGCGGAGGATGTGATTCCCGAAGCCATAAGAAGGGCCGGCGGCGAAGTCGTGCAGGTCGGCATGCCTGTCGATCCAGGGAACCTGCTTGTCCTCGGTCGGATCGGTGATATTCCCGTCATAGGCGCACCGGGATGTGCACGCAGCCCGAAGGAGAATGGCTTCGATTGGGTACTCGACCGCATTCTGGCTGGCGAACAGCCGAGCGCAGTCGACATCAGCTGCATGGGTGTGGGAGGTCTTCTGATGGAAATCCAGGCGCGGCCCAGCCTACGCGAAGCCGAGGCGCGCACTAGCCCCGCCGGCAAGCTTGTTACAGTCATTCTTGCCGCAGGCCAGGCCAGACGGATGGGAGAGGGCGGCCCGCACAAGCTGCTGGCGGAGTTTGGCGGTGTGCCGCTTATCCGGCGATCGGTGATGACCGCCATCGGCAGCCGCTCGGCGTCGGTAATCGTCGTGACGGGACATCGTAAAAGCGAGATTGAATCAGCACTGTCCGGACTTGACGTGACAATTGCTCACAATCCGGATTACGCGTCGGGCATGGCTTCGTCGCTCGCAACGGGATTCTCGGTCGAGCACGCCCGTGACGCGGATGGAATTCTCGTTATGCTTGCCGATATGCCGGGTGTGTCCAGTGATGATCTCGATAAGCTAATGGCAGCTTTCCGGCAATCTGGCGGCCAGTCGATCACCCGCGCGGTGTCGCGCGGCAAGCGTGGCAATCCCGTGATATTGCCTAAATCTCTATTTGATGCAGTGCTGCGGCTGGAGGGTGATGTCGGGGCGCGGTACATCATCGAAACATCGGGCGTGCCTGTCGTGGACATCGATATTGGCGATGCGGCGCATCTGGATGTGGATACGCCGGAAGCGGTCATTGGCGCAGGAGGGGTTTTAAAGGGCTAAGGGATGGACACGGCGGCAATTGAAGAAATGTTTCAGGGGCTTGGACCCGTCACCATCAGGCGCATGTTCGGCGGCAAGGGCATCTACCATATGGGGCGGATTGTTGCTGTCGAAGTGCGCGGCGAGATGCTGTTGAAGGCCGACGAGCAAAGCGCATCGGAATTCGAGGCGGCGGGAGCGTCGCAATGGGCCTATGAAGGCAAGAAGGGAAGCCCGGTGAAGATGCCGTATTGGTCCATCCCCGACGATGCCTATGACGACCCCGATGTCATGGCGCGATGGGTTCGGCTTGCCTACGAAGCGGCTGTCCGAGCGGAATGAACCTTAGAGGAGTTCGCCCGACTTGAGCTTTTCGATTGCGGCCGCCGCAAATGCGGAAAGCGGCTGCGGGAGATCGGCGCGGCTGAACCAACCGAAGTCCGACAGCTTATCCGGCTCCGTGAGCTGCGGTTCTCCATCGCACTCGGACGCTACATAGAGCAAGGAAATCCAGTGCTGGGCATCCGCGTCGCTGATCAGTTCCGTGGCGCCGAGAAGGTTGACGCGGCCGATCGATAGGCCGGTTTCTTCTTCCGCCTCGCGTCGAGCCGCCTGCTCGGACGGCTCCATATGATCGACCTTGCCGCCCACAATGCTCCAGTGGCCGGCTTCAGGAGCGCGCATGCGCCTGTAGAGCAGGATCTTGCGGTCGCGCAAAATCACCAGGCCAACGCCAAGGCCCGGGAAATCGATGCCAGGCGTGCCCATATTCGTCAGATCTTGGCGTTGGCCGTGATTAGCATGAAGGCGGGAATTTCATCACCGAAGCCAACCGGCGTCGGACCGTCGTCGTGGTCGCGATAGCGGCGGCGGTCGCGATTGTCGTCGTTTGCCGGGTAAGGACGAGCGGCGCGCGAGCTCTGCTGCGGCTTGTTTTGTTCTGCTTTGCGCTCTTGCTTCACGCTTTCGACCTTTGCTGGTGCTGCTGTTTCCATCGTCTCGACGTCATTATCTGCGACGGCGATTTCAGATTTATGACCTCGACGGCTCTTGCCGCGGCCGGTGTCCTTGTCACGGCCCTTGCGACGCGAGCGATCGTCGTCGCGGCTGGGTTCGGGCGGAGGCAAGGCGGAGAGGTCGCCGTTCAACCACTCGACCTTCTCGCCGATCAACTTTTCGATCGCGTCGGCATGTTTCTGGTCGTGGCGGGTGACGATGGTGAATGCAGCGCCGGAACGGCCTGCGCGGCCGGTACGGCCGATACGATGCACATAATCCTCGGAATGGATCGGAACATCGAAGTTGAAGACATGGCTGACGTCGGGAATATCGAGACCGCGAGCGGCGACATCGGAAGCCACGAGAAGCTGGAGATTACCGTCCTTGAAGTTCTGCAGCATGGCCATGCGCGAACGCTGATCCATGTCGCCGTGCAAAGCGCCGGCGGAAAAGCCGTGGCGGTCGAGCGAACGGAAGAGATCGGACACGTCCTTCTTGCGGTTGCAGAAGATGATTGCGTTCTTCAGATCGGTTTGAGCCTTGATAAGATCGCGCAGAACAGCACGCTTCTCATAATCCTTGCCATGCGAGGCAACGAAGCGCTGCGTTACCGTCTTTGCGGTGGATGCCGGCTTGGCAACTTCGATCCGCTCCGGATTCTGCAGGAAGCGATCCGCAAGCTTCTGGATCTCGGGCGGCATGGTTGCCGAGAAGAAAAGCGTCTGACGGGTGAACGGGATAAGCTTTGCGATGCGCTCGATATCCGGGATGAAGCCCATGTCGAGCATGCGGTCGGCTTCGTCGATGACGAAGATTTCGACAGCACTCATCAGGAGCTTGCCGCGTTCGAAATGGTCGAGCAGGCGGCCCGGCGTGCAGATCAGAACATCCGCGCCACGCTCGAGCTTGCGATCCTGATCTTCAAACGAAACGCCGCCGATCAGCAACGCGACATTCAAGCGGTGGTTCTTGCCGTACTTTTCGAAGTTCTCCGCAACCTGGGCGGCTAGTTCGCGGGTCGGCTCGAGGATCAGAGTCCGGGGCATGCGGGCACGGGCACGGCCCTTTTCCAGCAGCGACAGCATCGGCAGAACGAAAGACGCAGTCTTGCCCGTTCCCGTCTGCGCAATCCCGCAAATATCGCGGCGCTCAAGCGCAAAGGGGATGGCACCAGCCTGAATTGGGGTTGGCGTCGTGTAACCCGCGTCGGTCACGGCGGAAAGCACTTTTTGGCTCAAGCCAAGATCAGCAAATGTCGTCAAAGGGAAAACTGTTTCCGTTCCGGTTCGGCCGTACTCTGGTTGAGTCGGCGTGATTGCGTGGCGCAATGCAGCGCGACATAAGCCGAAACTGTCCTTAAGTCAAGGAATACAGGCCTTGCAGCCAGTGCAGAGGTAAAGACGTGGTTAGCGCGCGTAGTTACTGTATGTAACTCGCAAGCTTCAAGCCCGCATTCATGAAGTAAATGGGATCAATGGCACGACCATCCTGACGGACTTCATAGTGTAAATGCGTACCGGTGGACCGGCCGGTGCTGCCGGCAAGGCCAATCACGTCCGTGCGGTCGACTTTGTCGCCAATTTTCACGAGAATTTCCGACATGTGGCCGTAACGCGTGGAAATGCCCTTGCCGTGATCCACCTCGACCATGTTGCCGTAGCCGCCAGTCCAGCCGGCCGCTATGACCTTGCCGGGTGCCGTCGGGCGAACCTTTTCGCCAGGCGCAAAACGGAAATCGATGCCCGAGTGGAGTGCGAGGCGGCCGAGGAACGGATCACGCCGGTTCCCAAACGAGCTGGTGATCTCCTTGCCGGCGGCCGGATTCTGGAATGGCAGCGATTCGGCCATGCTCCGTACAGTCTCCAGGCGGGTGAGGGCATCGTCCAACTGCGCAAGCGACGTATCGAAATCATCGTTGCTCTCAGGCTCTACGTAAGGGCCGCCGACTGCGGTGTCATCCTGCTTCAAGCGCTCGGCCGGGACCGAAATCCTGAACCGCGTCAAGACCTTCGATATGGCATTGGCGGCGCCGCCGGCATCGCTCGTCAGTTGCGCGATGCGGGTGCGTTGCTTCTGCTCAATATCCTTCAGAGACAGCGTTACCTTGGAAAAAACCCGGTCAGCTCGGTCGCCGACGGTTTCCTTTGCCGGCACATCAGCCAGCGTCGCGTTATCAGGCGTCGCCTCAGCAGGTTCTACAGCGCCGGCAAGCTGATTCTCGATAGCCTGAACTGCGCCGGAGAGCGAGGCATGCTTCTCGTTTGCGTCGGGCGCGTAGGACTGGAGTGGTGTGGCCGCCTTGTTTCCGAGCCCGGAACTTTCGGCCCGGTCAAGAAGGGAGCCCAACTTGCCGTGGCGTGAGGTGAGCGCCAGTTGTTGCTCCATCAATTTGTCGACCTTGTCTTCGACGACCTGCTGATCGAGCAACTGGCGGGAGGTAACGCGATCGACCTGAGCTCGCAGAGCGGCGATCCGGTCCTCATAGTCGTGCTGCATGCGCGCCTGTCTGGCCATTGCCGCGCCGATCAGGTCGTCACGCAGCACGAGATAGGATGTGGCCAACAGATAGCCGATCGCAAAGACCCCGACAAAACATAAGACAAGCGCCGCCATCCACGGCTTGACGGTGAGGTGACGGACCCGGTCACCGCTCGCCAGGATCAGGATATGCTCTTGTTTTCGCTGACCAAATACGCGGCTATGCTGTGCATGCGTCACGGAGAATCTCCCGATCGAAGGCTGATGCCTCAATTGCCGCAATTACGCACGATTATGGTTAATATTTACTTAGGTCAGTATGGCTGTCGTGATCGGATCAGGCGTTGCTCGTCGATGTCAGCGATCGGTAGAAGGATGGCGTCAGTCCTGCTTCGGCCCGGGCGATGTCGTTGAAGGGAGGCTTCAACGGTCCGCGGAAATTGGCGCGTACCAACTCGTGGAATGTCCGTGCCGGATCCCGCTTTTCTCTGACGCAAAGGAAGCGGAACCATTTGGCGCCTATCGCAACGTGACCTTTCTCGTCGTTGTAGATGACATCGAGCACGGCAGCGCTCTCCAAATCCCCGGTTTCGCGCATCTTGGCCTGCAGCGACGGTGTGACGTCCAACCCGCGAGCCTCGAGAATAAGCGGGACAACGGCGAGGCGCGCCGTCAGGTCATTCCTCGTCGCGTGCGCGGCCTGCCAAAGGCCGTCATGGGCGGGGAGGTCACCGTAGTCGGCGTCGAGGTCATTCAGACGGGCGCGCACCATGCGGAAATGTTTCGCTTCTTCGAAGGCAACCTGCATCCACCCGTCGAAGAAGGAGTTCGGGACGGGTTCGGTCGCGAATCGCGCAACGATATCAAGCGCCAGATCGACGGCGTTGAGTTCGATGTGGGCGATGGCATGCAGCAGCGCGATGCGCCCCTTGACGGTATGCAAGGACCGCCTCTCCACCTGCGTCGGCGGTATCAACTCCGGCTTATCCGGACGGCCCGGCCTCTCAGGCAGCGGCGCGTCAAGTGGCGAACGCAGGGACAGTGTGCGAGCAAACCAACGCGTCGCAGTTTCCTGGGCGAGCGTCGTCTTCTTATCGAGATCAGTTGCTCGGATAGCGTCGATCGCTCCGCCGCGCAGGGACGTGATGCTGGAGCGAGAGGTCATCGCGACAGGTTCTGCACGGCGGCAAGAACGATTTCTGCGTGGCCGGGCACCTTCACCTTCTGCCAGATCGTTCCGATGGTCCCATCCTCACGTATGAGGAAGGTTGTGCGCTCCACGCCCATGAAATTGCGTCCATACATGCTCTTTTGTTTCCACACGCCGTAGGCCGCCAGCGTCGTCTTCTCTTCATCGGACGCCAGGACAACCGAAAGACTATGTTTCTTGATGAAGCGATCATGGCATTTTGCGGAATCGGGAGACATGCCGATGACGGCAGCACCGGCCTTTTCGAACTGGTCTGCAAGCGCCGTGAAAGCCAACGATTCGGCCGTGCATCCTGTCGTGTCGTCCTTGGGATAGAAGAACAACACCAGCGGCTTACCACGGAAATCGGCAAGCGCGACGCGGCCTCCGCCATCGCGCGGGAGATTGAAGTCAGGCGCCGTCGTGCCGATGCTGACATCCGTCATGGAGAGACCTTTCTTTTGCCGAGTTTATGGATAACAGGTGATTTGCCAGATATATATTGGACGGGCAGTCGTCCAGCCAGTCTGGTCCAAACCGCAAATTAGGGAGTTAGGCGAGACGCATGTCGGCGATCCGCGGCGAGAAAATTACATTCCGCAAGAAAGACATCGTCGCACTGCATGAGCTCCCTTCGGCGCAGGCCGAAGATCCCATGATCGTCAGTTGCCCGCCGTCGCGTTCGCGCATGCGCAAGACCGCCGGCGCCACGGGTGGCTGCATCGCCGTTATTTTCTTCGTGCTCGCTGCAATTGTCTTCACGGTAGAAAGCGGCATATTCGACGGGCCGCTGACGCGGCAGGCGCAGGCTGCACTCAATTCGGCCATCGGGCCTCGCTATAGGGCGGAGGTCGGCTCCACTGCTATCCGCTTTACCTCGAACCTGCGCCTTGCGCTCGAAGCGCGCAACGTCAACATGATTGACGAGAAGAGCGGCCAGCACCTGTCGACCACACATGCGATGCGTATGGCGCTCGACCCGCTACAACTCTTTCGCGGTCGGATTGCGATTGCGCAGATCGAGGCGGAAGATATAGCACTCGACACAGCGCTGCTGCCGTCTGGAAAGCCGCTCAAGCTCGATGACGTTCGCATCGACGAGATTCCGGCGGCGATGGAAGCTGCGTTCGCTCAACTCGACATGATCGACAGTTTCGTCGAGCGGGGTGGGACGCGCTCAGTGAAACTCTCGGGCATAGATATCAAGCTGGCCGATACGGCGAATGGTCCACTCTCGATCGTCATCAATAGCCTGGACTTCACAAGGACACGCCAAGGCGCGCTGGCGCTGGATGGTGAGGTCGCGATCAACGGCAAGGCAGCGACGCTCAGCGTCATCACCGAAAGAACCGGCGAACGTACCTCGAAGTTGACGGGACAACTGGCGGGCGTCGACCTGGGACCGTTCACACTCAAGCGGAATGTCCAGGGTCAAATCCGGCAGGGCATCGACGGCTCTGGTGATGTGACGATCTCGGCAGTTCGCACCGGCGATCAAGCCGAGCCGGCGCTCGGCGCCTCAGTCGACCTGGAGCCTGGGCAGTTCTATATGGATGGCGACCAGCAGGAGTTGAGCGGAGGGCGCATCAACCTCGCCTACGACTTTGACAAGCAGAAGCTTGAGATCGCGAAATCGCGTGTTCAGTTCGGCGCGACATCCGTACCGCTTACCGGCGCTCTTATCGATCTGGACAAGATCGATGCCGCTGCAGGAAAGGGCTTCGGGATAGATCTGCTGGTCAGTGGCGGCACCGCGGCCCCCACCGCGTCAGGCGAGCAACCGCTCGCCTTCGATATCCAGGCGACCGGTCGCTACCTCGTTACAGACCGCGAACTCGAATTCCCGAACATGCGGGTTTCGAGTCCTGCTGGCGGTCTTTTTGGCTCGCTGCATGTTCGTCTGGGCGACGTGTCGCCGGAGATCAGCTTTGCCGGGCAGTCACAGCAGTTGCAGACAACGGCCGTCAAGCAATTGTGGCCATTCTGGATGGCGTCGAAGGGCCGCGAATGGGTTCAGCGCAACCTCTTCGGGGGCACCGTCACCGACGCATCGATCTCCGTCTTCATTCCGTTCGGACGCCTTGACGAGGCGGTCGGCAAAGGGCTGAAACTCGACAAGAACCAGATCCGGATTGCTTTCGACATCGCAGATACCCGAATGAACGTGGCCGGCGACATCCCGCCAATCCGCGATATGAATGCCCACTTTGATCTGAGCGGTCCGCGGGCGACAATCTCGATCAAGAGCGGGACGGCATTCTTTCCGTCCGGACGATCGGTGAACGTCGGCGAGGGCACGTTTGTCCTGCCATCGACCTACGACAAGCCGCTCATGGCCGAACTCAATCTTCCCATTTCCGGCGCGGCTGACGCGGTCGGCGAATTGCTCACCTATAAGCCGATCCAGGTGTTACAGCGCGCGGGCTTCGTGCCCGAGGACCTGAGGGGCAAGGTGTCGGCGAAAGTGCAGGCTCGCATCGGGCTGATCTCGTCGCAGAATCCTCCTCCTGCTGAATGGAAAGCGGTCCTGCAGCTACAGGATCTCGATGTCGCCAAACCGTTTTCGGGCCGCAAGATCACTGGTCTCGACGGCGTGTTGAACGCGGATCCAAAGCAGGTCAGCCTCGACGGAAAAGGGCTGATCGATGGCATTCCCGCCGGGATCAAGCTTGTCGAGCCGACGGACAAGTCGTCCAATGTCCAGCCGCAGCAGACCATTACTGCCACCTTGAACAATGATCAGCGGGAAAAGGTGCTGCCCGGTCTCAACGACATCGTCGATGGTAGCGTCGACGTGGAACTCAATCGCATCGATCAGGACCGACAGGCGGTCACTGTCGACCTTGGAAGGGCGCGGCTGTCTCTCCCATGGATCGGCTGGTCCAAGGGCGGGGGGATCGGCGCGACGGCCACATTCGAGGCCTCCGGCCCTGCAGACAACACCGAGTTGAAGAACTTCGTCCTCAAGGGGGACGGATTCGGGGCAAATGGCTCGCTTGTTATCGGCAAGGGCAATCTCGTGAAGGCGGATTTCGACAGTGTCAAACTGTCGTCGCTGGACGACTTCTCCGTTTCTGTGAAGCGCGGCAAGGGAGGGTTTGATGTCTCCGTGTCAGGCGAGAGTGCAGATGCACGTCCGATCATCGCGAGATTGAAGTCCAGCAGCGGCGGTGACTCCGACCACAGCGGCAGCATATCCGTTCGAGCCAAGCTCGGCCGCGTCGTCGGTTTCAACGACGAGAAGTTGCGCAATGCCGAGATGACCTATGTGTCGTCAGGCGGGAGGCTGCAGACACTGAATTTCACCGGCGTCACCGACAGCGGCGAGGCGTTCGTAGCCCAGACGAAGGGAAATGGCGTTATCAATGTCACGAGCGGCGATGCCGGCTCTGTTTCGCGCTTCGCCGACCTCTATCAGCACATGATGGGCGGCTTGCTCAATATGCAGATCCGCCTAGGGGCTGGCGACAATTGGGATGGCTCCATCGACATCAGGCGCTTCTCGCTTGTCAACGAACAGCGCTTGCACTCGATCGTTTCGACGCCGGTCGGCGAGGAGCAACGAAGCCTGAATTCAGCGGTAAAACGGAACATCGATACATCGGCGCAGCGTTTCCAGCGCGGCTTTGCGCGCATTGTTTCTCAGAACGGCGTCGTCAGTATCGAGAACGGCGTGGTGCGTGGTGACCAGGTCGGCGCGGTGTTTCAGGGAATGGTTCGTGACCAGCGCGGGAGGATGGACATGACGGGTACCTTCATGCCTGCATATGGCCTCAACCGGCTGTTTGCCGAATTGCCGTTGATCGGCATCATCCTTGGGAACGGCACGGATCGCGGCCTGATCGGCATTACCTTCAAGCTCACAGGAAAGTTGGAATCGCCGGATCTGATCGTCAATCCGTTGTCGATCATCGCGCCGGGCGTTTTCCGCAACATCTTCGAATTCCAGTAGGCACAAAAAAGCCGGCGCGAGGCCGGCTTTCTGTTTGAGACGTTGACCGCGCCTAGGCAGCGCGGCGGATCAGGATGTGCTTCTTCTTGCCGAGCGATAGCTTGATCACGCCATCAGCGGTGATCTCTTCGCTGCCGATGATCTTGCGCTCGTCGCTGACGGCCTGGTCGTTGATGCGCACCGCACCGCCCTGAACGTGGCGGCGGGCCTCGCCGTTCGAGGCTGCAAGGCCGGCGCGGACGATCAGCGACAGAAGGCCGATGCCACCGTCGAGTTCGGCAGCCGGGACGTCGACAGCCGGAAGGTTCTCGGCAAGGCCGCCTTCCTCGAATGTCTTGCGGGCGGTTTCGGCAGCCTGCTCGGCGGCAACACGACCATGCAGGATCGCGGTGACCTCAGTCGCCAGGATCTTCTTGACCTCGTTGATCTCGGAACCGGCAAGCGCTGAGAGGCGTGCGATTTCGTCCATCGGCAGCGTTGTGTAGAGCTTCAGGAAGCGCGAGACGTCATCGTCCTCTGTGTTGCGCCAGTATTGCCAGAAGTCATAGGCCGACAGCATGTCCGCGTTGAGCCAGACAGCGCCGGTCGCAGACTTGCCCATCTTGGCGCCGGAAGCGGTCGTCAGCAGCGGCGAGGTGAGGGCGTAGAGCTGCTGCGTCCCCATGCGGTGACCGAGGTCGATGCCGTTGACGATGTTGCCCCACTGATCCGACCCCCCCATCTGCAGACGGCAGTCGTAGCGCTTGGCCAATTCGACGAAGTCGTAGGCCTGCAGGATCATGTAGTTGAATTCGAGGAACGACAGCGACTGTTCGCGGTCAAGGCGCGTCTTGACGCTGTCGAAAGCCAGCATGCGATTGACCGAGAAGTGCCGGCCGACATCGCGTAGGAATTCGAGGTAGTTGAGCGATCTCAGCCACTCTGCGTTGTTGATCATCAACGCATCCTTCGGGCCTTCGCCGTAGGAGAGGTAGTTCGAGAAAACGCGCTTAATCGAAGCGATGTTGCTCTCGATCGTATCGACGGTCATCAGCTGCCGCGCTTCCTCCTTAAAGGAGGGATCACCGACCATGCCGGTGCCGCCGCCCATCAGCGAAATGGCGCGATGGCCGGTCGCCTGCATCCAGTGCAGCATCATGATCTGGATCAGCGAGCCGGCATGCAGGCTGGGAGCGGTGGGGTCAAAGCCGATATAGGCCGTTACCGGTTCCTTGGCGAAGAGTTCGTCGAGGCCCGTTTCATCGGAAATCTGATGAATGAAGCCGCGCTCTTTCAGCGTACGTAGGAAATCGGATTTGAACTCGGACATGACCTTTTGCTCTCGGGTGCGGATTTTCGGATTGGCTATTGTTGAAGTGACGCGGCGCGTTTAGCACTGTTTTGCCGAACAGTCACCATTTGGCGAGAATCTTCCAGCGAGGGGTCATGGAGAAGATCAGGACCGCGATCGGCTTGATGAGCGGAACATCAATGGACGGCATCGATGTGGCGCTGCTGCGGACCGACGGCCGAGCCTTCGTCGAGCGCGGGCCGTTCCTCGGTGTTCCGTATGAGCCAGCCTTCCGCGACCGATTGAAGCTGGCGCTGGAGCAGGCGAAGTCTATTGCGCAACGTGAGCAGCGGCCGGGCGATCTGGCGTCTGTCGAGCGTGAACTGACGTTACGTCATGTAATTGCCGTGAGGGAATTTCTGGCTACGAATGCGCTCGATGCCTCGTCGATCGACGTCATCGGCTTTCACGGCCAAACAGTGTTACATCGCCCGGACGAAGCGCTGACGGTCCAGATCGGGGATGGGGCGCTTTTGGCACGGGAAACCGGCATTCCTGTTGTCTACGATCTTCGTGCCAACGACATGATGCATGGCGGCCAGGGCGCGCCATTGGTTCCGGTCTATCATGCGGCGCTCGCCGCCAACGTCCCTCATGCCACATTGCCGGTCTGCTTCGTCAATATCGGCGGGATCTCAAACCTGACTTATATTGGCGCGGAGGGCGTCATAGTCGGTTTTGACAGTGGCCCGGGCAATACGCTGATCGACCAGTGGGTCGAAACCCATGCGGGCGTGCCGTTCGATCAGGGCGGCATGATAGCCTCCGAGGGACGGATCGTGGGGGAACTGGCCGATCGCTATTTGAATAGCCCGTTCTTCACCGCAGAGAAGCGGCGCTCGCTCGACCGCAACGACTTTCCGCCGCCGTCGGGTGCAGATGCGGAGCTTGTAGACGGCGCCCGCACACTTGCCTATGTCGCGGCCGCCTCGATCATCAAGTCCGCCGGTCACTTGCCGGTCACGCCGACCCTCTATGTCATCAGCGGTGGTGGTCGGCTCAATCGCGTGCTGATGCAAGATTTGAAAGATATCGCCCATCGCAAGGGCGCCGAGGTGATAACGGCGGAGCAGGCGGGGTTCAATGGCGATTCCATGGAGGCTGAAGCCTGGGGCTATCTCGCGGTAAGGTCGTTGGACCGCTTACCATTGACATTTCCCGGCACGACCGGCGTGCGTGCGCCGGTCAGCGGCGGCGTCGTGGTGAAGCCGTGATGCAACGGGCGATTCTGGAGACGCCGCGCCTAGTCGCGGTCATGTGGGGACCTGACGACGCGGGCCTGATCCATGAGCTTCACTCCACGATTGAGACGACACGGTATCTTTCGGGCACTGCGCCGTGGTCGCGTGAGAAGGCCGAGGAACGGCTGCGCAATTGGTTCGGCGAGCAGGAGCGGGATGGAGCCACCAAGTACAAGATCCTCAGTCGTGACGACGGCCGCTTCATTGGCCACGCGGGCTTTTCCCTGCTTGGCGGTGAGCGGCAGGATTTCGAACTCGGCTATTCGCTTCGGTTCCAGGAATGGGGCAAGGGTTATGCGACGGAGATTGCCGGCGAGTTGGCGGAATGGTTCTTCGAACGGAACTTCGCGCAGCAGTTCATCGCATTCACGCATCCGGACAATGCCGCATCTCAGCATGTCCTAACGAAAATCGGCATGCGAAGCCGCATGCCGATGATCATTGACGGATTGACCTGTCCGACGTTCGAACTGACCGCCGGGATGCGGACCGCTTAGCGGATCCGCTTGGCAGCCGGTTCCGGCACGAGTTCGCCGTTCAGGCGGCGATCGAGGTAATCCTCGCATTCGCTCATCAGCGTCTCGACCTGGCCGTTGAAGAAGTGGTTGGCGCCAGGCACCGTGCGGTGCGTGATCAGGATACCCTTCTGCGTCTTCAGCTTCTCAACGAGGCCGTTTACGTCCTTCTCGGGCGCAACCTTATCGGCTTCGCCGTTGATGATGAGGCCGGAAGACGGGCAGGGCGCGAGGAACGAGAAATCATACGTGTTCGGTTGCGGCGCGATCGACATGAAACCTTCGATTTCGGGGCGGCGCATTAGAAGCTGCATGCCGATCCAGGAGCCGAAGGAATAACCGGCGACCCAGCAGGTCTTCGAATCAGGATGCAAGCTCTGTACCCAGTCGAGCGCGGACGCGGCGTCCGAAAGCTCGCCAGCGCCGTGGTCGAATTCACCCTGGCTGCGACCGATTCCCCGGAAATTGAAACGCAACGTCGTGAACCCGCGCTTCTGGAACATGTAGAAGAGCTGGTAGACGATCTGGTTGTTCATCGTGCCGCCGAACTGGGGGTGCGGGTGCAGAATGAGGGCAATCGGTGCGCTTTTTTCCTTGGAGGGCTGGTAGCGGCCTTCAAGACGGCCGGCAGGGCCGTTGAAAATGACTTCGGGCATCGGTACTCCGGCTTTTATTTTTCGCGTTCGGCCCTGCGTAAGACTTGACGAATGTTGTCAGCTTTTTTAAAACGCAGTTTAGAACAATTCGAAACTTGCATGACGATCCACGCATTGTGGGATGTGTCATAAGGCAAGCCCGGCCGAAATTTCAAGGAAAATGAGCCGAGCCGCCTCGCAAGGATTTAGCGCAGGACAAAAGATCATGGCGCCGCCACGCCTTTATCTCGATTGGAACGCGACTTCGCCGCTGCATCCGAATGCGCGCGACGCGGTCCTGCGCGCGTTGGACCTGTTCGGCAATCCAAACTCGGTCCACGGCGAAGGCCGAGCCGTTCGTGCTGCGATCGAGCATGCACGACGCCAGGTGGCGGCACTTGCAGGGGCTGATCCGGCCCATGTAATCTTTACGAGCGGCGCGACAGAGGCAGCCAATATGGTGCTGACGCCCGAGTTCAGGATGGGGCGCACGCCGCTTAAAGTCAGCCAGCTTTACTATTCTGCCGTCGAGCATCCTGCGGTGCGGGAAGGCGGTCGCTTCCCGAAGGAACAGACGGCGGAAATTCCGGTGACGGAGGCCGGCGTCGTCGATCTCGATGCGCTTGGTGCTTCGCTTGCCGCTCATGACAAGTCGGCCGGGTTGCCGATGGTCGCGGTCATGCTCGTTAACAACGAGACCGGCATCGTCCAACCGATTGCCGAGGTTGCGAAGCTGGTGCAGGCGCATGGCTGCCTTCTTGTTGTCGATGCCGTACAGGCAGCCGGTCGCTTGAAGCTGGATATCAACGCGCTCGGCGCCGATTTCCTAATCGTCTCATCGCACAAGATCGGCGGCCCGAAAGGCGCCGGTGCGCTTGTCACGCGCGGTGAAGTGCTGATGCCGCGACCGCTGATCCATGGCGGCGGCCAGGAGAAGGGTCACCGCTCGGGGACTGAGAACTCGCTTGCGGTGATCGGGTTTGGTGCTGCCGCCGAAGCTGCGATGGAATTTGAGGCACGCAACGAAGCGATCTCGGTGCTCCGTGACCGACTGGAAACCGGAATGCGAGGCGCGGCACCTGATGTCGTCATCTACGGCTCCGAGGGCCAGCGCGTTTCGAACACGACTTTCTTCACCCTTCCGGGGCTGAAGGCCGAAACGGGCCAGATCGCCTTCGATCTCGAAGGTGTGGCGCTTTCTGCCGGGTCTGCCTGCTCGTCCGGCAAGGTCGGAGAGAGCCATGTCCTGGTTGCCATGGGGCGAGACCCAAAGCTCGGCGCTTTGCGCATTTCGTTGGGCTTTGCCACCACCGAAGAGGAGATCGACAAGGCGATTTCGGTCTTCGCGAAAATAGCCGCTCGGCGCAAGCCGGCCGGGGAGGCGGCTTGACCGCTTCATAAATTTGCGGAAACGCAATTTTCCGCTTGCCATTCGGGCTGAAAAGTCCCTTTTGGCCACCTACATACGGGGCAAACGATACTGCCCGAACGACAAGCTGCCGGACCTTTTCTCCGGCGAGATTGGAGAATGACATGCCCGCCGTCCAGGAAACGGTTGATCGCGTTCGTCAGATTGACGTCGATCAATACAAATACGGTTTCGAGACCATTATCGAAATGGACAAGGCGCCCAAGGGCTTGTCCGAAGACATCATCCGTTTCATCTCCGCCAAGAAGCAGGAGCCGGAGTGGATGCTCGAATGGCGTCTGGAAGCCTACAAGCGCTGGCTGACCTTGGAGGAGCCCACCTGGGCTCGCGTCGATTATCCGAAGATCGATTTCAACGACATCTATTACTACGCCGCGCCGAAAAGCACGCCCGGCCCGAAGTCGCTTGACGAAGTCGATCCTGAAATCCTCAAGGTCTACGAAAAGCTTGGCATTCCGCTCAAGGAGCAGGAAATCCTGGCTGGCGTCGAGAAGCCGAAGATCGCCGTCGATGCCGTCTTCGACTCTGTCTCCGTTGTCACGACCTTCAAGGAAGAGCTGAAGAAGGCCGGCGTGATCTTCATGTCGATCTCGGAAGCCATTCGCGAGCATCCGGAACTGGTGCAGAAGTACCTCGGCTCCGTCGTTCCGACCTCCGACAATTACTACGCGACCCTGAACTCGGCCGTCTTCACCGATGGTTCGTTCGTGTTCGTTCCGAAGGGCGTTCGCTGCCCGATGGAGCTGTCCACCTATTTCCGCATCAACGAAAAGAATACGGGCCAGTTCGAACGCACGCTGATCATCGCCGAGGAAGGCGCATATGTCTCCTACCTCGAAGGCTGCACCGCGCCGCAGCGCGACGAAAACCAGCTGCATGCCGCTGTCGTTGAGCTCGTTGCGCTCGATGATGCCGAGATCAAGTACTCGACGGTCCAGAACTGGTATCCGGGCGATGCGCAGGGCAAGGGCGGCATCTACAACTTCGTCACCAAGCGCGGCGATTGCCGTGGCGACCGCTCGAAGATTTCGTGGACGCAGGTCGAGACCGGTTCGGCTATCACCTGGAAGTACCCATCCTGCATCCTGCGCGGCGATGACTCCAGAGGCGAGTTCTACTCGATCGCCGTCTCCAACGGCCACCAGCAGGTCGATAGCGGCACGAAGATGATCCATCTCGGCAAGAACACGTCGAGCCGTATCATCTCCAAGGGCATCGCTGCGGGCGTGTCGCAAAACACCTATCGCGGCCAGGTCTCGGCGCACCGCAAGGCATCCAACGCCCGCAACTTCACGCAGTGCGACTCGCTGCTGATTGGCGACAAGTGCGGCGCCCACACGGTTCCCTATATCGAGGCGAAGAACTCCACGGCGCAGTTCGAGCACGAGGCGACCACCTCGAAGATCTCGGAAGACCAGCTCTTCTATTGCCTGCAGCGCGGCATTCCGGAGGAAGCGGCGATCGCCCTGATCGTCAACGGCTTCGTCAAGGAAGTCCTGCAGGAACTGCCGATGGAATTTGCTGTCGAAGCGCAGAAGCTCATCAGCATCTCGCTTGAAGGCAGCGTCGGCTGACGCGACACGACATGAATGCGCGAGGGCGCGTGGATCGCGCCTTTCTCCGATTGCTTTTTATGGGAAAACACCATGCTTGAAATTAAGAACCTGCACGCCCGCATCGCCGAAGACGGCACCGAGATCATCCGCGGCTTGAACCTCACCGTGAAGGCCGGCGAAGTGGCCGCCATCATGGGCCCGAACGGCTCCGGCAAGTCGACGCTCTCCTACATCCTGTCCGGCCGCGAAGACTACGAAGTCACCGAAGGCGACATCCTCTACAACGGCGAAAGCATTCTGGAGCTCGACGCTGCCGAGCGTGCCGCCAAGGGCATCTTCCTGGCCTTCCAGTACCCGGTCGAAATTCCGGGGGTTGCCACCATGCAGTTTCTCAAGGTTGCGATGAACGAGCAGCGCAAGGCGCGCGGCGAAGAAGAGCTGAAGACGCCGGACTTCATGCGCCTCGTCAAGGACGCAGCCGGCAAGCTGCAGATCAACACTGAAATGCTGAAGCGCCCGCTGAACGTCGGTTTCTCCGGCGGTGAGAAGAAGCGCGCCGAAATCCTGCAGATGGCCCTCCTGCAGCCACAGCTTTGCGTTCTCGACGAAACCGACTCCGGTCTCGACATCGACGCGCTGAAAATCGTTGCCGACGGCGTCAACGCGCTGCGTTCGCCGGATCGCGCTGTCGTCGTCATCACGCACTACCAGCGCCTGCTCGACTACATCGTCCCTGATACCGTTCACGTTCTCTACAAGGGGCAAGTGATCAAGTCGGGCGACAAGACGCTGGCGCACGAGCTGGAAGCCAATGGCTACGCCGACATCATCGGTGCGGCAGCCTGATTGAGGCGGAAAGGACGAGTCTCATGAACATGCAGACGACGAGCCGCCAGACCGCCGCGGAAGCGGCGCTCATCGAGGCTTTCAACAACCAGATCGGCGAACTGCCGGGCGACGGTTCGGTCATCGCCATCCGGGACAGGCTGCTTGACGACCTGAAGAAGGCCGGTTTGCCGACGCGCCGCATCGAGGCCTGGCACTATACCGACCTCAAGACCCTGCTGCGCGCCATTCCGGATCAGGCTGGCGACGCCGGCTCCGAAGCTCGCGACCCGCTGGTCGAAGAGTCCTCCGTTTTGTCGGTTATTCAGGGTGTTCCAGATCTTAAGGCTTCGGTCGATGGTCTGGACATATCAGGCTATGCGGCTCAGCTCTCCAACGGCACGGCTGCCACCAGCCTCGGCGCGCTCGGCAATGACGACGCGATCGGCCGGATCAACGGCAGCTTCGTTCGCGATGGCTACGTCATTGACGTTGCCTCGGAAACGACGTTTGACGAACCGCTTGAGATCCAGTTTGTTCACGCTGGCGGCCAGACGCATACGCGCCTGCCGGTCACCTTCGGCGCGAACGTAAAGGCGACGGTCATCGAACGTCACCTTGCAGTGACTTCGGATTCGGCTTTCGTGTCCCACATCAGTGACATCACGGTTGGCGAGGGTACCGAGCTCACCTGGATCATCACCCAGCAACAGGGCGCTGATGATACGCACCTCGGCCAGATCCGTGTCGATCTCGGCGCCGATGCCAAGCTGAAGCTGTTCGTCATCAATGCCGGCGGCAAGCTGGTTCGCCAGGAACTGCACATCAAGGTGACTGGCGAGGGCGCCGATCTGACGCTTCGCGGGATCAACCTGCTGGGCGCTGAAACGCATACGGACGTTACCATGGTTCTCGGCCATAACGTCCCGCATACAGGTTCCACCGAAGTAATCCGTAACGTCGTCTTCGACCGCGCCAAGGGTGTATTCCAGGGTATGATCCGCGTTGCGCCCGATGCGCAGAAGACCGACGCGAAGATGGCGTGCAACACGCTATTGATATCTGACGACGCCGAGTTCTCGGTGAAGCCGGAGCTCGAGATCTTCGCTGACGACGTTCAGTGCGGTCACGGTGCAACCGTTGCCGACATCGACTACAACCATCTCTACTACATGATGGCGCGCGGCATTCCGGAGAACAAGGCGCGCGCCATGCTCGTCAATGCCTTCGTTGCCGAAATCGTCGAGGAACTGGAAGACGAAGCTCTGGTCGAGGCGCTGGAAGGCGTCATCTCGGCCTGGCTCGAAAAGCACGCCTGATCGGATAGCGTCATGGACAAGATAGTTCCGGCAACCGCATACGACGTCGAAGCCATTCGCAAGGATTTCCCGATCCTTGCGAAGGAAGTCTATGGCAAGCCGCTGGTCTATCTCGACAACGGCGCCTCCGCCCAGAAGCCGCAGGCCGTCATCGACGCGATTTCCCACGCCTATTCGAACGAGTATGCGAACGTTCATCGTGGTCTGCATTTCCTGTCGAATGCGGCTACGGACGCCTATGAGGGCGCTCGCGAGAAGATCCGGCGCTTCCTGAACGCGCCTGATATCAACGACATCGTGTTCACGAAGTCTTCAACGGAAGCGATCAACACCGTCGCCTATGGCTGGGGCATGCCCAAGCTCGGCGAGGGCGACGAGATCGTCATCTCGATCATGGAGCATCACTCCAACATCGTACCGTGGCATTTCATCCGTGAGCGGCAGGGTGCCAAGCTGGTCTGGGTACCCGTCGACGACGAGGGTGCTTTCCACGTCGAGGATTTCGAAAAGAGCCTGACGGAGCGGACCAAGCTCGTCGCGATCACGCATATGTCGAATGCGCTCGGCACGGTGGTTCCGGTCAAGGAAATCTGCCGGATCGCGCATGAGCGCGGCATTCCTGTACTGGTCGATGGTTCGCAGGGCGCCGTCCATATGCCTGTCGACGTGCAGGATATCGATTGCGACTGGTACGTGATGACCGGCCATAAGCTTTACGGGCCGTCGGGCATCGGCGTGCTGTATGGCAAGAAGGAGCGGCTTCGCGAGATGCGGCCCTTCCAGGGCGGCGGCGAGATGATCTTCGAGGTGACAGAGGATGCCGTGACCTACAACGATCCGCCACATCGCTTCGAAGCTGGCACGCCGCCAATCGTCCAGGCGATCGGGCTCGGCTATGCGCTCGACTACATGGAAAAGGTTGGCCGCGAGGCGATCGCGCGCCATGAGGCTGATCTCGCGGCCTACGCCGCGGAGCGGCTGCAGGCGGTCAATTCGTTGCGGGTGTTCGGCACGGCGCCGGGCAAAGGTGGTATCTTCTCCTTCGAGCTTGCCGGTCTGCATGCACATGACGTGTCGATGGTAATCGACCGTCAGGGTGTTGCCGTCCGCGCGGGCACGCATTGCGCCATGCCGCTCTTGAAACGCTTCGGCGTCACCTCCACATGCCGCGCGTCCTTCGGGATGTACAATACACGGGCCGAGGTCGATGCCTTGGCAGATGCGCTTGATTATGCGCGCAAGTTCTTTGCCTAAGGAGTGTCCATATGAGCTTGGACGAAAGCGAACAGAAGATCGACGTGCGCGAAGGCATCGTGCATTCCAGCATTCCGGCCGACGAACTGGCGCGGCTGAGCGACGACGTAATTTCGGCGCTCAAGACGGTCTATGACCCTGAAATTCCGGCTGACATTTTCGAGCTTGGGCTGGTCTACAAGATCGACATCGAAGACGATCGCATGGTGAAGATCATGATGACGCTGACTGCGCCGGGCTGCCCCGTTGCCGGTGAGATGCCGGGTTGGGTGGAGAACGCGGTCGGCGCGGTTGAGGGCGTATCCGGCGTCGAGGTCGAGATGACCTTCGATCCGCCGTGGACGCCGGACAGAATGTCGGAAGAGGCGCAGGTCGCCGTCGGCTGGTATTGATCGGTTAAGCTACTGGCACTACATTTGAATCATGAAACGCCGGAGCTTGAATCCGTGCGCGGAAGGAGAAAAGGCCCATGGGCTTTGCAATCATGAGCATGACGGAGACCGCTGCGAACCGCGTGAAGGCGATCGTCGAGAACTCCGGACCAGAGGCCAAAGGCATTCGCGTCGGGATCAAGAAGGGCGGCTGTGCAGGGATGGAGTATACCATCGACCTCGTGACCGATCCGAACGCCAAGGACGATTTGATCGAGCGGGATGGCGCCAAGGTCTGGGTCGAACCATCAGCAGTGCTCTATCTCCTCGGCACCGAAATGGGCTTCGAGAGCACGACGTTGCGCTCCGGTTTTACCTTTACCAATCCAAACCAGACGTCTGCGTGCGGCTGCGGCGAATCCGTGGAACTGAAGCCTGCAGACCTTGCGGCGCTTGCTGCCCAGGGCAATGCTGTCGTGCCTGCGCACTGATTGTCACAATCATTCGAATTCTCGATGAGGCCGCCGGTTCGGCGGCCTTTTTGATTTTACCTCTTCGCAATAGCGCCTTAAAGGCTCTCTTTCGAAAGTCCGCGGGATTGTCTCCTGTGGAGGGGAAGCGACTGACCAATGCTATTGCTGTTTGCGAAGGGCGCCCTGCTGGGCGTCATCATCACGGCCCCGCTGGGGCCGATTGGAATGCTGTGTATCAATCGTACATTGGAGCGCGGCTTTACTGCTGGCTTCTCCTGTGGCCTCGGAACGGCACTCGGTGATGCCGGTTATGCCCTGGTCGCAGTAACCGGAATCGCGGTCTTCGAGCAGGCCATGTCGGTAGCAACGCTGCCTCTGGCGATTGGCGGAGGCTTATTGCTCCTGGCGCTGGGCTATCGAGGGCTGACGCACGATCCGGTCAGGGCTGCAAATGTCAGGGCGGCGGGCCTCCTGGGCACAACAGCTGCAACGTTTTTTCTGACAATCTCCAACCCGGCCACCATTCTCTCCTTTGGCGCGCTGTTCGCCGGTTTCGGGTTGACGGAGGAAACGCGGCGTTTCAGCTCGGCCGTGATCGTGGGCGGCGTCTTCAGCGGATCGCTTGCTTGGTGGTTTCTTCTGAGCGGTACGGTCAGTGTCGCCAGGGGCAAATTGCCAATGAATTTCACAGCAAAGGTCGTGCGCGGAACAAGCTATCTGCTGATACTCTTCGGCCTCGCAGCGCTCGCCTCAGCAGCCTACTCGCTCCTCTAGTTTCAGGCCGGCTCCCTTGAAGGCAGGCAGAATCCGCGATAGGCCTGCGACGTCACAAACAAGCGCAAGCCACTATGAATAAACGCATTCTTGTTACCGGCGGCGCCGGCTTCGTCGGCACACATCTTTGCAGAAGGCTGCTCGACGGAGGGCATCGGGTTGTCTGCATGGATAATTTCTCGACGGGCTCCATGCACAATGTCGCGGAATTGCTCAATAACCCCGCCTTCAGCTTGCTTACTCAGGACGTGAACGAGGCCGTGAACCTCGAGGTTGACGAGATCTATAACCTCGCATGCCCAGCCTCACCGGTCCATTATCAGGCCGACCCGATCGCCACGTTGAAGACGAGTGTCGTCGGCGCGCTCAACATGCTCGAGCTGGCTCGAGACAGGAATATTCCGGTATTGCAGGCATCGACATCGGAGGTTTATGGCGATCCCCATGTCCATCCGCAATCGGAAAACTACTGGGGCAACGTCAATCCGATTGGCCCGCGTGCTTGCTATGACGAGGGGAAGCGGAGCGCCGAGACATTGTTTTTCGACTATCGCCGCCAGTTCGGACTACCGATCAAGGTCGTGCGCATCTTCAACACCTACGGGCCGCACATGCATCCCGCCGATGGAAGGGTTGTCGCAAATTTCATCAAGCAGGCGCTATCGGGCGACGACATCACCGTCTATGGCGACGGAACACAGACGCGGTCGTTTTGCTACGTGGATGACCTGGTCGCGGGTCTGATGGCCATGATGAGCGGTCGTCCGGATGTTACGGGTCCGATCAATCTTGGCAATCCGGAAGAGTTTACGATCCGACAGTTGGCGGACCTCATCCTCGAATTGACCAACTCCAATTCACGCATCATCCATCGCCCTCTACCCGTAGACGATCCGCGTCAGAGGTTGCCGGATATCGAAAAGGCGAGGCGGCTTTTGGACTGGACGCCGAGCGTTCCGCTCCGCGACGGCCTGACGCGCACCATTGCCTACTTCAAGACCGTTCGTGAGGCACCGGTACTGGCAGCCGTTTAAGCCAGTTAGTCCCGATCCCAGTGTTCTTCGATGAGGTTGGCGGCGCGCCGCGCCTGGGTTGCGAAAGTAAGCTTACGTGCCAGCGCCTGACCACGTTCCGCAATGGCCTTGGCTTCGATTTGGTGGCTGCGCACCCAATCGATCTTCTCGCGAAAGTCCGACATGTCGGCAGCGACCGGTACATAGTGTTCGAACGGCTTGAGTTCGTCATAATACCACTGGCGAAAGCCGAATTGTGACTCGACCTTCAGCACGCAGCATCCGTAGAGCATGCGCACCAGGAGGTTCGACCAGGTGTTGGTATAGCCATCGATATCAATCGCGAACTTGCGCCCAAGCCAACTTTGGGCCGCAATCGGCTGCCCCAGAAGCTTTTGCCGGTCCGCCAGCGTGCCGTAGTCGTCCGCAGTCGGATGGAGATCGACGAACTTGACGTCCAGTCCCGCCATGTCCCTGAGTTGCAAGACCATCCGGATCCTCTGAAGGACGGCGGGATTGTTGATGTCTTCCGGCGAAAAGCTCGCCCAGCCGCAGCCATTCATGCCGCCGCGCCAGACGATGTCGTTCGAGCGCTCCTCCCAGCGCGGCGCTGTCTGGCCGCGCTCCAACTCGGCGGCAAAGCCGTCGTTCTGGAAGAAGTGCGGATCTGGCAGCCCCACATGCTGAGGCAACCGCACGGACGCCGCAAATCGTGCGTTGGAGACCGCCTCTCCATCCGAGGCGTTCACGGTGATGTACCTCACCTCTGGCGGACACAGGCTCAGCCAATAGGCATAGCTGCAGACCTTGTACCGCATGTATCCGGAAAACCACCGTGTCGCGGCGCTCTCGAGAACGAGGATGAACTGCTGCCCATGCCGCTCGATCCGAACATCTCGAGGCGGATTCCCGGCATCGGTGTAACCAATGCGTACCTTTGGCGGCTTGGCGCCGACCCGTTTGAACTCGCGCCTGAAATAGGGTGCAACCCGTCGCGTGCTGTAGAGGCGAAGCGGGTTGAGGGTGGAAGAATACGTCATCATATTCCTGAGCTTACGCGACAATCGTCAAACGATCGCTGACGCGCGGCAATCAATATGGTGGATTGGGGCCAAAGAACAGATCGCGTGTGTGCGCATGCAGCGCGCAAGCCGGTACCGAACGAAGGCTTGGTCCAAGGGAGGTTGGACCGGTTGTCAGCTCTTGATGTCGATGCCCGCTTCGACGGCAGCTTCTATGAAGGCACGTCGTGCATCCTCGTTCGTGCGCTTGCCCTTGACGACGTCGGCGCAGATCAACAAGGCGCGGTCGAGCGCCGGACCGTCTTCGGTCGGCCAATCCTCGATCATCGTCCAGGAGGCCGCCTGCGTCGTTGCGATCGTCACGTAGTTGCCCGGCTCTTCAAGGGCAAGCAGGACCGGCTTTGGCCAGGGAGCCTGCGTCAGAGAATCGCTGTCGTCTTTTGGCATTCCGCGCGGACCTTCATTTCCAGTGTAAGTGCGGAACGGCCCTCCCTGAAAAGGGAAGGCCGTTCGGATGTTACTCAGCAGCTTCCGCGTAGCTCTCAACCGGCGGGCAGGTACAAATCAGGTTGCGGTCGCCGAAGACGTTGTCGACGCGGTTGACCGGTGACCAGTACTTGTCGACGCGGAAGGCGCCGGGTGGGAAGCAGGCCTGTTCGCGCGAATAAGGACGATCCCATTCGCCGACGAGATCCTCGACTGTGTGCGGGGCGTTCTTCAGCGGGTTATTGACCTTGTCCGAGCGACCTTCCTCGATGTCGCGGGCCTCCTGGCGGATCGCCAGCATCGCCTCGCAAAAGCGGTCGAGTTCGGCTTTAGTTTCCGACTCCGTTGGCTCGATCATGAGCGTGCCGGCGACCGGCCAGCTCATGGTCGGGGCGTGGAAGCCGCAGTCGATCAGGCGCTTTGCGACGTCGTCGACCGTCACGCCGGCGCTATCGACCAGCGGGCGCGTGTCAATGATGCACTCATGCGCCACGCGCCCGGCCTCGGACTTGTAGAGCACGTCGTAGGCGCCCTTCAGCCGTGCGGCGATGTAGTTGGCGTTGAGGATCGCCACCTTCGTTGCCTGCGTCAGGCCTTCGCCGCCCATCATCAGGCAGTAGCTCCAGGAGATCGGCAGGATCGATGCCGAGCCGAAAGCCGCAGCCGATACCGCGCCCTTACGACCGTCGGTTTCCAGATGACCCGGAAGGTAGGGTGCCAGATGCGCCTTGACGCCGATCGGACCCATGCCCGGGCCGCCGCCGCCATGCGGGATACAGAACGTCTTGTGCAAGTTGAGGTGGCTGACGTCGGAACCGATGTCACCAGGGCGGGACAAGCCGACCATGGCGTTCATGTTGGCACCGTCGAGATAAACCTGGCCACCATGCGTGTGCACGAGGTCGCAGATTTCCTTGACGGTTTCCTCGAAGACGCCGTGTGTCGACGGGTAGGTGATCATGCAGCAGGAGAGGTTCACCGAATACTGCTCCGCCTTGGCGCGGAAATCATCCATGTCGATGTCGCCGTTCTCACGAACCTTGACGACCACGACCTTCATGCCGACCATCTGTGCCGAGGCAGGATTGGTGCCGTGCGCCGACGTCGGGATGAGGCAAACGTCGCGATGGCCGTTGCCGTTGGCGATATGGTAGTTGCGGATCGTCAGCAGCCCAGCATATTCGCCCTGCGCGCCGGAGTTCGGCTGCATGGAGAAGGCATCATAGCCGGTTACGGCGCAGAGCTTTTCCGTCAGATCGTCGATCATCTCGCGATAACCGCGCGCCTGATCGGCTGGAACATACGGATGAATATCCGAGAACTCAGGCCAGGTGATCGGCAGCATTTCCGCTGTAGCGTTCAGCTTCATCGTGCAGGAGCCGAGCGGGATCATCGCGCGATCGAGCGCCAGATCGCGGTCCGACAGCCGGCGGATGTAACGGGTCATCTCGCTTTCGGCGCGGTTCATGTGGAAGATCGGATGCGTCAGGTACTCGCTGGTGCGGGCGAGGCCCTTCGGCAGGCGATAGCTCGGCTCGAAGTCGCCGACAGCAAAATTGCCGCCGAAGGCGCGCCAGACGGCTTCCAGCGTTGCCGGGCGCGTACGCTCGTCAAGGCTCATGCCGATCTTCGTCGCGCCGACCTTGCGCAGGTTCACACCTTCGGCGACGGCTGCCCGCATGATGAGGCCCTGCATATGGCCGACATCGACGGTAATGGTGTCGAAGAAAGTTTCGGGCTCGATGGTGTAGCCGAGCTTTTCCAGGCCTTTGGCCATCAGCACGGCCTTCTGATGAACCTGCTGTGCGATCGCCTTGATGCCCTTCGGGCCATGGAAGACGGCGTACATCGAGGCCATGACGGCAAGCAGCACCTGCGCTGTGCAAATGTTCGACGTCGCCTTTTCGCGACGAATATGCTGTTCGCGGGTCTGCAGCGACAGGCGATAGGCGCGGTTACCGCGAGCATCGACGGAAACACCGACGAGACGGCCGGGCATGGAGCGCTTGTGTGCGTCCTTGACCGACATGTAGGCCGCATGCGGGCCGCCATATCCAACAGGAACGCCGAAGCGCTGAGAATTGCCGATGGCGATGTCGGCGCCCATTTCCCCGGGTGACTTCAGAAGCGTCAGAGCCAGGATGTCGGCTGCGACGATCGCGATGGCACCGGTCTGATGCAGGCGCGAAATCAGGCCGGTGAAATCATGAACATGGCCATGCGTGCCCGGATACTGAAAGATGGCGCCGAAGACGTCGACCGGGTCCAGATCGATGAACGGATTGCCGACGATGACGCTCCAGCCGAGCGGTTCTGCGCGGGTCTTGATCAGCTCGATCGTCTGCGGATGGCAGGCGGCATCTACGAAGAAGGCCTTCGCCTTCGACTTGGAGACGCGCTCCGCCATTGCCATGCCCTCGGCAGCAGCAGTCGCTTCATCGAGCAGCGAGGCGTTGGCGACATCGAGACCGGTGAGGTCGCAGATCATGGTCTGGTAATTGAGCAGCGCCTCGAGGCGGCCCTGACTGATTTCCGGCTGGTAGGGCGTATAGGCCGTATACCAGGCGGGGTTTTCCAGGATGGTGCGCTGGATAACCGGCGGCGTGATCGTGCCGTAATAGCCTTGGCCAATCAGCGAGACGAGCACCTTGTTCATGTTGGCCGTCTCGCGCAGCTTGTCGAGCGCCTCGCGTTCCGTCATCGGCGCGCCCCAGACAAGCGGCGCCTTCTGACGGATGGAGGGCGGCACGGTGGCGTCGATCAGCCCGTCGAGGCTGCTGTAGCCGATGACACCAAGCATGTCAGCCATTTCAGCCGGCGAGGGGCCAATATGGCGACGGTTGGCGAAGTCATACGGCTGGTAGTCTGTAAACTGGAATTCGGTCGGCGTCGTCATTAGGCGGTGAGCTCCTTGTAGGCCGCTTCATCGAGCAGGCCATCGGCATCGGTGGCGTTTGCCAGCTTCAGCTTGAAGAACCAGCCGGCGCCCTGGGGATCGGAATTGACCAGCGACGGATCGGCGACGATCGCAGGATTGACTTCGGTGATCTCACCATCGAGCGGACAATAGACGTCGGAAGCAGCCTTGACGGACTCGACGGTGGCCGCGTTGTCGTTCTTGGAGAAGGTGGCGCCAACTTCAGGCAGTTCGACGAAAACGAGGTCGCCAAGCTGATCGACGGCATAATTGGTAATACCGACCGTTGCGACAGCGCCTTCGATTTTCAACCACTCGTGTTCTTCGGTAAATTTCAGCATGATTGTTCTCTCCGGAAAATGTTTCAGCGTTTGTAGGTCGGTGTGATGAAGGGAAGGGCGCTGACCGTGACAGGCAGGTATTTGCCGCGCACTTCGGCGTAAACTTGCGTTCCAACGGCTGCGTGGGGAAGCTGCACATAACCCATCGCAACGGGCCCCTCGACCGAGGGGCCGAAGCCACCCGAGGTCACTTCGCCGATTTCCGTCTTGCCTTCGGAATCCGCAAAGAGCTTGGCGTGGCCGCGAACCGGGGCCTTGCCCTCGGGCTTCAGGCCGACACGCCGGCGGGTCGCGCCGCTTTCCAACTCGCGCAGAATGCGATCAGCGCCGGGGAAACCGCCGGCGCGAGTGCCGCCGGACTTGCGGGCCCTCTGCATTCCCCATTCAAGCGCGGCTTCCACGGGCGTGGTGGTCGTGTCGATGTCGTTGCCATACAGGCAGAGGCCGGCCTCAAGGCGCAGGCTGTCACGAGCGCCAAGCCCGATCGGCGCGACGTCCGGATGTTCAAGCAACCGCTTGGCGACATCCTCCGCCTTGTCTTTGGGAATGGAGATTTCGAAGCCGTCCTCGCCGCTGTAGCCGGAGCGGGAGACCAGACAGGAAACGTCGTGCAGCCGGCAGTGGCGCACGTCCATGAATTTCATCGCGGCGACATCTGCCCACAGTTCCGCGAGCACCTCGACGGAGCGCGGTCCCTGGAGGGCGATCAGCGCGCGATCAAGGAGCGTGATGTCGCAGCTATCGCCGATATGCTTCTGGAGATGGGCAAGGTCGTCATCCTTGCAGGCCGCATTGACGACGACGAACAAGTGATCGTCGAGATGGGTGATCATAAGGTCGTCGAGAATTCCGCCGTTCTCATCGGTGAAGAAACCGTAGCGTTGGCGACCTTCCGCGAGGCCGAGGATATCGACCGGAACGAGGCTTTCCAGCGCCAGCGCGGCGTCCTCATACTTTCCGGACTTTGCCTTGATGACGACCTGGCCCATATGGGACACGTCGAAAACACCGGCGGACGTGCGGGTCTGGATGTGCTCCTTCATCACACCGGCCGGATATTGCACCGGCATGTCATAGCCTGCAAACGGCACCATACGGGCGCCAAGTGACAGATGCAGCTGATGCAGCGGGGTTTTCTTGAGGGCAGCAGTATCGTCCAACGACGCCTCCGGGGTTTGCGCCTGGAATTCCATGCGCGGGCTCAAATCTTCAGACGCAGTTGCGCCTTGTACTTCGAGCCCCCTCTGTCCCTGTGCCTGAGATTGTTATCCCTTCGGCGAGCGTTTCGAGAACGCTTCTCTCCAGAGTTCCGTCTGCCCCTTGCTGGTCCTTTGGCCTGAGAGTTTCCGGGGCGGTTGCTCCTTCGGCACCGGTCGTAGACGACCAGCTTCTCCCAACAAGGTCGAGGGCAATTATCTGGCCAGGGCTGTAGTTGGCAAGGGGGAATGTCGCCGCCGAACAAATTTTTGTCGCGCGCTCCTAATGATAGGTCGCTGCGGGTGAGAAAATCCGGCGACGCTCAGCTCTCGCTGTAGAATTCCAGGGCCTGTTTCAACCCGGCCTGCGGCTGCCTTTGCCCCATTGTCATGAGATCCAGCGCGACTTCCGTCGATTGAATGATATTGGCGGGCTCTTCGACGTCCTGGCCGCTGGCTGCCTTGGTTTGACGATCGGCGGCGCGGCGAGACTCTTTGGCAGAGGTGCTTGCGGACACACGCTGTGGAATCCGAAGCGTTTCAAACGCTGCGGCGGCGGTGCTTGCGGATATGCTGCCAACCAAGACTGTCATGGTGACACGATAAGGCGCGGGGGTTCTTAACTGGCTAAATCAACCGCTAGCATTTTATGCATCTTGATCTTCCCCGCAGATGATTGGAATGTCCCGCGCGTCAAAACAGAGTAGATCCATGATTCAGGCCTTCCTTGTCGCCGTCGGCGGTGCGATCGGTTCCGTGCTTAGATACTATGTCGGCCAGTTGGCTCTCAGGATTGCAGGGCCGGCATTTCCGTGGGGGACACTGACCGTCAACGTTGTTGGCTGCTTCATCATCGGCGTATTCGCGGAGATGATCGTCCGGCGCTTCGATGCCTCGCCGGAATTGCGCCTGCTACTGATCACCGGCTTCCTCGGCGGTCTTACAACCTTCTCCTCGTTCTCGCTCGATGCAATTTCGCTCTGCGAGCGTGGCGCAACTGTCGCCAGCGCGATCTATATCGCCGCCAGCGTCGGCCTCTCCTTGGCCGCCGTGATCGGCGGACTGGCACTCATGCGCGCGATCTTGTGAGATTACGGTTTCCGTTTTCGGCAAAAATGCTCTAAAGCCAGCCGCAAAGGCCGCGCCGTGCGCGGAAACCATTTTCCGAAAGATGACGTATGGCGGGTATTGAACACAAAAAGGTGGAGCCGGATGAGGCGGGCATGCGGCTCGACCGCTGGTTCAAGGTGCACTTCCCGGGCCTCGGTTTCGGCCCGCTCCAGAAGCTGCTTCGCTCCGGACAGGTTCGCGTCGACGGTGGGCGAGTGAAAAGCGACACGCGTGTGCAGCCCGGACAGATGGTGCGCGTGCCACCGCTTGATGTCGATGCCAAGGCGAAAACCGGACCGATCGCTGGCCGCGATCTCAAGCACTCCGGCGATTTCGAACTGTTGTCGCGGATGGTGCTGCACGAAGACGACAAGGTCATCGTCCTTAACAAGCCCGCGGGCCTTGCGGTGCAGGGCGGCTCAGGCGTGACACGCCATATCGACAAGATGCTCGAAGCCTGGACCAGTCCGAAAGGCGAGAAGCCGCGCCTGGTGCATCGCTTGGACAGGGACACATCGGGTGTCCTGGTCATCGCACGCACCCGCGGCGCCGCCCAGAAGCTGACAGCCGCCTTTCGGGAACGCGACACGAAGAAGACCTACTGGTCGCTCGTGAAGGGGGTACCGCGCAAGCGCGAGGACAAGATCTCGACTTGGCTTGTGAAGGAAGCAACGCCGGATGGCGACCGCATGCGGATTGCCAAGCATGGTGAGGAAGGCGCCGACCACGCCGTTTCCTACTACCGCGTGGTCGAGACGGCGGCGCAGAGGCTCGCCTGGCTTGAAATGGAGCCCTATACCGGCCGTACGCATCAGCTTCGCGTCCATGCGCTCCATATCGGTCACCCGATCATTGGGGATCCCAAATATTTCGACGATGATCCGAACTGGGATTTTCCCGGCGGCGTTCAAAAGCGACTGCACCTGCACGCACGCCACATCGACATCCCGCATCCGTCCGGAGGGCGCCTTCGCATCACCGCGCCGCTGCCTCCGCATATGGTCCAGACCTGGAACCTGCTGGGATTTGATGAGAACTCTGCCGACGGAGCCGATGACGAATGAGACTGGCGCTCTTCGATTGTGACGGCACGCTGGTCGACAGCGCAGCACTGATCCATGAGGTGATGGCGCGGACCTTCGTGCACTTCGGATACGATAGGCCGGATGTCTCGTTGACGAAGTCGATCATCGGACTGACGCTGGATATCGCCATTGCGCGGATGCAGGGAAAGCCGCACGTGGACGACGAAGCGATCGCGATGACGGCACACTACAAGACGATCTATGCCGGTGTTCGTGACGAACCTGGAATGGACGTGCCGCTGTTCAATGGCATCAGGCCGTTGATCGATGAATTGGCGCAGAACGATGACATCCTGATCGGAGCGGTAACGGGCAAGTCGCGTCGCGGTCTTGTCCACATTCTCGAAACACACGGTTTCGCACCCCATTTTATCGTTTCGCGCACGGCTGACGACTGCCCATCGAAGCCCCATCCAGCTATGGTAATGGAGTGCTGCAGCGAGATCGGCATGAATCCCGCCGATGCGATTGTTATCGGCGATGCCATCTACGATATGCAGATGGCGAAGGCCGCGGGCGCGAAAGCGGTTGGCGTGTCGTGGGGCTATGCGAGCGTGGACGATCTGGTGTCTGCAGGGGCCGACGGCATTGTTCGTCACCCGAGTGACGTTTTGAAGCATTTTTCCTGAGGTGAAGCATGCGTGATCTGTTGAACGACCTGGCGGAAGGATTGAGCCATCCGGACCCTATTCGCCGTGCCCAGATCCAGATGAAGAAGCCGTTGCCGAAGCGCTTCTACAAGGCTGTCACGATCGCGGAAGTCGACGAAGGCCATTCCATCGAGCTGGACGGCAAGGCCATTCGTACGCCAGCGCGCAAACTGCTTGTTGTCGCGACGAAGCCACTTGCGGAGCTTTTGGTACACGAATGGGAGGCGCAGGTTGAGGTGATCGACCCCTCGACCATGCCTGTGACTCGGCTCGTCAACACCGCCATCGACGGAGTTGCAGCCGACACGCAAGCCGTCTTCGACGATATCGTGCGCTTCTCCTCGAGCGATCTGCTTTGCTATCGTGCCGAAGCCCCGCAAGCCCTCGTCGAGCGCCAGAGAGATCTTTGGGACCCGGTGCTCGATTGGGCCGGCAACTCGCTCGGCGCGCGCTTCATCCTGATCGAAGGCGTCATGCACCATGACCAGCCGCCGGAAGCAATTTCTGCGTATTCCGCAGCATTGAGGCGGCACGACGATGCGACGACCCTGGCGGCCTTGCACACCATCACGACACTGACCGGCTCCGCGCTGCTGGCGCTTGCCTTCGCCGATGGCACTCTGCCGGCGGACAAGGTTTGGTCGCTCGCGCATCTCGATGAGGATTGGACGATCGAGCATTGGGGCAGTGACGAAGAAGCCGAAGAGCGGCGCGCGAAGCGCTTTGAGGACTTCAAAGCCGCTGCGGACGTTTTTTTGGCCTTGAAGGGCTGAAACATATTGCGTTGAGCCGGGTTATCGCGAAAATCTGCGAGTCTATTGGGGGCGGATGCGGATTTTCTTAATGAGCTGGGTCAAGTCGTGCTTTTTACCGGTGGCGCTGGTTTGCATCGCGCTTGCCTCGTGCTCGATTTTCGCAAAGGAGCAACCCGCCCCGGTCTATGACGTGCGAAGCGCTGTCGTTGTCAGCGCGCAGAAGATCCCGCCAGCAATCCTTGCCGGTGTCGGCGATCGGGTAAATGCCGCGATAAACGCTACGGTGCGAACAGACGTCTATCCGCGCGTTGTGCTGACAATCCGGATCCTTTTTGTCGAAAAGGGCCAGGGCTTCGACAAGAGCCGGAATGTCGCAAAGGTCAGCGTCGATGCCGCCTCCGTCGACGATGGTTCGGTCATCGCCGTCAGTGCGTTTGAAGTGACAAGCTTCTCCAGTAGTCCAACGGCAGCCGACGAGATCCTCGCCGAGGATATCGCCGCTCGCATTCGTTCCGCTTTCTCACTGAGCGCCGGACGCGCTTGAACCAGCCGCGTGATCCGCGGCGAGGAGTATCCATGAAGGAAATTCTTGAGGAACTCGAACGCCGGCGCGGCATTGCACGGCTCGGTGGAGGCAAGGTGCGTATCGACGCGCAGCATCAGCGCGGCAAGCTGACGGCACGTGAGCGGATCGATCTTTTCCTGGACGAAGACTCCTTTGAGGAGTTCGACATGTTTGTCGAGCATCGATCCAACGATTTTGGCATGGACAAGACGCGGATCGCCGGTGACGGCGTGGTCACCGGTTGGGGAACGGTGAACGGGCGAACGGTATTCGTCTTCGCGAAGGACTTCACGGTGTTCGGCGGTTCGCTCTCGGAAGCGCATGCCGAGAAGATCATGAAGGTTCAGGATATGGCGCTCAAGAACAGAGCGCCGATCATCGGCATCTATGATGCCGGCGGCGCGCGTATCCAGGAAGGCGTGGCGGCGCTGGGCGGGTATGCGGAGGTCTTTCAGCGCAATGTGCTCGCCTCCGGCGTCATTCCGCAAATCTCGGTCATCATGGGTCCATGTGCCGGCGGTGACGTCTACTCGCCCGCCATGACCGATTTCATCTTCATGGTCCGTGATACCTCCTACATGTTCGTGACCGGCCCCGACGTGGTGAAGACGGTGACGAATGAGACCGTCACCGCGGAAGAACTCGGTGGCGCCTCGGTGCATACGACCAAATCCTCGATTGCCGACGGCGCCTACGACAATGACGTCGAGGCGTTGCTGCAGGTTCGGCGACTCATCGACGTGCTACCGCAGTCGAACACATCACCGGTGCCCGAAATCGAATGTTACCAGTCGGTGACAGATGCCGATGCATCGCTCGACACACTGGTGCCAACGAACGCGAGCAAGCCCTACGACATCAAGGAATTGATCCTAAAGACGGTGGATGAGGGTGATTTCTTCGAGATCCAGGCGAGCTTCGCCAAGAATATCGTCTGCGGCTTCGGTCGGATCGAAGGCTCGACTGTCGGTTTCGTGGCAAACCAGCCGATGGTGCTCGCCGGCGTGCTCGACAGCGATGCGTCGCGAAAGGCAGCCCGGTTCGTCCGCTTCTGCGACTGCTTCAACATTCCGATCGTAACCTTTGTAGACGTGCCCGGCTTCCTGCCTGGAACCGCCCAGGAATATGGCGGGCTGATCAAACATGGTGCGAAACTGCTGTTCGCCTATGCGGAGGCGACGGTGCCGAAGCTCACCGTCATCACGCGCAAGGCGTTCGGCGGGGCCTATGACGTCATGGCATCCAAGCATTTGAGGGGGGACTTGAACTACGCTTGGCCGACGGCTCAGATCGCCGTGATGGGCGCGAAGGGGGCCGTCGAAATCATCTTCCGCAAGGATATCGCCGATCCCGAAAAGATCAGCGCGCATACGAAGATGTACGAAGATCGGTTCCTTTCTCCGTTCGTCGCTGCCGAGCGCGGTTACGTGGACGAGGTCATCATGCCGCATTCCACACGCCGACGGCTGGCGCGGGGCCTAAAGATGCTTCGCAATAAAGACCTGAGCAATCCTTGGAAGAAGCACGACAATATTCCGCTTTAAGGAGAATAAAGTGGGGAAAGCCAAGGAAAATCAACAGGAAGTGATCGCCCGTCAACGATCCGTGTCTTCTTTCCTCTTGGCGAAGCAGCTAACCCTCCGCTGTCTTTATTCAAAAGGAGAGTCTACATGGAACGACTGAGCGCCTACCAGTCCTACGCGCTTGCCGCTCTGCGCATCATCACTGCGCTGCTGTTTATCGAGCATGGAACGATGAAGCTTTTCGCGTTCCCGGCCGCGCAGATGGACGGCCCGCTGCCGCCCTTGCTGCTGGTCGCCGCTTTGCTCGAAGTGGTCGGTGGCCTGCTGGTGCTGATCGGGCTGTTTACGCGGCCGGTCGCCTTCATCCTTTCGGGCCAGATGGCTGTTGCCTACTTCATGGCGCACGGATCGAAAGCGTTCTGGCCGGCTCTGAACGGTGGCGAGGCGGCAATTCTGTTCAGCTTCATCTTCCTGTTCATCTTCTTCGCTGGCCCCGGTGCTCTGTCGGTCGAGGGGCGCAAGGCCTCCGCCTGATGCAATAAAATGCCGTGGCCGGCTTTACCGGCCGCGGCTGCGGCTCGCTACCTGTTTTTTTGCCGCCTCAGGCAAGACGCTCCGCGTGCCACTTCAGATGATCGTCCATGAAGGTCGAAATGAAGTAGTAGGAGTGATCGTAGCGCTCGTGCAGGCGCAGGGTAAGCTTGATGTCAGTATCCTTCACAGCCTCTTCGAACAGCCATGGACGCAGCCCGCTCTCTAGGAAGCCATCGGCCTTGCCTTGGTCAATCAGGAACTCGGGAAAACGTGCGCCGTCGCTTACCAAGGCGCAGGCATCATATTTCCGCCAGGTGGCACGGTCGGAGCCCAGATATTTCTCAAACGCTGGGGCCGACCAATCCGCGGTCGAAGGCTCCACGATGGGCGCAAAAGCCGAGCAGCTCTTGAACCGATCTGGGTTCCGGAGCGCGATGGTCATGGCACCGTGACCGCCCATCGAGTGACCGAAGATGCCCTGGCGGCTCATGTCCATGCGGAAGTGTTGGCTAACATAGGCCGGAAGTTCTTCGGTGATGTAGGTGTACGTCTGATAGTTTTCCGACCAAGGCCTTTCCGTCGCATCGAGATAGAAACCGGCGCCTTGGCCCATCTGCCAATTGGTAAGCTCATCCGGGACGTCATTGCCGCGCGGGCTCGTGTCCGGGCAAATGACGATCAGGCCGAGCTCTGCAGCCATGCGCCGATATTCGCCCTTTTCCATAACGTTTGCATGCGTGCAGGTTAGGCCTGAGAGATACCAGACAACCGGGCAGGGCTCCTTGATGGCCTTTGGTGGGACGAAAACTGCAAAAGTCATGTCGCACTTGCAGGCGTCGGATTCGTGCGTGAAAACACCCTGCATGCCACCAAAGGCAGTCGTCTGTGAAATTATGTTCATTCTTTATCGTCCGTTTTTGGGGTAAGAGCCTTGGCCCGGCGGCACAGGCGATCGAAAGTTTCGAGGAAGCGGGAGCGATCCTTCGGGCCGAAGGCCGCATTGTAACCCTTGCTTTCGCCGGTCTCTCTCAGGTGAGCGCCGAGATCGCGCATAGCGCTCGCCATGCCGATATTGGTATGGTCGAAGACCCGACCCGTCGGACCGCTGACGAGCGCGCCAGTTGCCACGCAACGGACCGCGAGCGGGACATCGGCAGTGACGACCACGTCACCGACACTGGCATGCTCGGCAATCCAGTTGTCGGCGGCATCGAACGAGGCCGAGACGATGACATTGTGCACCATCGGATCGCGGGAAGGACGCAGACCGGAATTCGCCACGAAGGTCACTTCCATGTCGTGGCGCTCGGCGACCTTGAGGATTTCCGGCTTCACCGGGCAGGCGTCTGCATCGACATAAATCATGAATTTCAATCTGCTTTGATGGAAACGCTAGGAGGCCCCGACGGGCGCGTAGCGGCGGTTCGTTCGGGGTCTCATAATCCGACGGCTGCCATTCGTTCAAGACGTCAGGCTTCCTTCAGTGTGCCTGCCTTTTTCGCCACCCAGGTTGCGATGACATCCATCAGCGTTGGGTTCAGGCAATCATAGGGCGTGAGGCCTAGCTCGTTCAGGCGACCGCGGACACCTGCCATCGCCGAAGGCGGCGTGCCAGATTCGATGATCGACGACACGAAGGCCGCGAATGTCGGCTCCGGCCAGCCACTCTCCTGAAAGCGTTCCGGATGAATGAAATCGAGCCCTTTGAAGGCATGTTCGCGCTCCACCGGTCCGTACATATGAACGCCGCAGGCCTTGCAGGCATGGCGCTGGATCAGCGCATCCGGATCGACGACCTGCAGCTTGTCGCCATTTTCCAGCACCGTGACGTTCTCATGCGGGGTCACGGCGACCACTGAAAAAGCCGCTCCCTTCGGCTTCCAGCATTTCGTGCAGCCGCAGGCGTGATTGTGCGCGATAGTACCCTTGATAGCGACCTTCACAGGACGGTCGACGCAGGCGCAGACCAGCGTGCCGCCGTTGAAATTTGCCTGGCCCTTTTTCACACCGCCGTCGAGGGCGGGGTGCAGCGATACTTGACTTGGCATGTTCAGCTCCTCCTCCTTAGCTGCCCACGGCTCCCAAATCAGGATCAATTTGCGAAAAAGCCGCAGGCCATTTTAAAGTCGCGCCGCATTCCGTCGTCCTCGCCTCAATACAGTACCACGCTTCGGATGCTTTCGCCGGAATGCATGAGTTCGAAGCCCTTGTTGATGTCTTCGAGCGGCATGGTGTGGGTGATCATCGGATCGATCTCGATCTTGCCCTGCATGTACCAATCGACGATCTTCGGCACATCGGTGCGGCCCCGTGCGCCGCCAAAGGCCGTGCCCATCCAGGAGCGACCGGTGACCAGCTGGAACGGCCGGGTAGAGATCTCCTGGCCGGCACCCGCAACACCGATGACCACGGACTTGCCCCAGCCGCGATGCGATGATTCCAGCGCCTGACGCATGACCTTGGTGTTGCCGGTGCAGTCGAAGGTATAGTCGGCGCCACCGATCTGGTCGGCGCCGCGCTTCGTCATGTTGACGAGGTAAGGCACGATGTCGTCGCCGACCTCCTTCGGGTTGACGAAATGCGTCATGCCGAAGCGCTCGCCCCAGGCCTTCTTGTCGTTGTTGAGATCAACGCCGATGATCATGTCGGCGCCGGCGAGGCGCAGGCCCTGGATGACGTTAAGGCCGATGCCGCCGAGACCGAAGACGATCGCGGTCGCGCCCATTTCCACCTTGGCGGTGTTGATGACGGCGCCGATGCCCGTGGTTACGCCGCAGCCGATATAGCAGATCTTGTCGAAGGGTGCGTCGGGATTGACCTTGGCGACGGCGATCTCCGGCAGCACCGTGTAGTTGGCGAAGGTTGAGCAGCCCATATAGTGGTGGATCTTGTCCTTGCCGATCGAGAAGCGCGAAGTGCCATCCGGCATCAGCCCCTGGCCCTGTGTCGAGCGGATGGCGGTGCACAGATTGGTCTTGCGCGACAGGCAGGACGGGCATTCGCGGCATTCCGGCGTGTAGAGCGGAATGACATGGTCACCCTTCTTCACCGAGGTCACACCTGGACCGACATCGACGACGATGCCGGCGCCCTCATGGCCGAGGATCGCCGGAAACAGACCTTCCGGATCGGCGCCCGAGAGGGTGAAATCATCCGTGTGGCAGATGCCGGTCGCTTTCACCTCGACCAGCACTTCGCCGGCTCGCGGGCCCTCCAACTGAACGGTCATCACTTCAAGCGGTTTTCCAGCCTGTACGGCAACGGCGGCGCGAACGTCCATGTCAGATGCTCCTACTGATTTGATTGGGCGGAGCTTTGCACGCACGACGCGGCCCGCTCAAGGGAAAACTGTCCGTGGGCGTGAGTTTCCGCCTCGAATAGGCTGATTGCGCCAATCCCTATACGGCCTGCGTCAAAAGAGCTTTTCAGTTGCGAAAATAATGGCATAGCCATGCACCGCGATGGCCGCGTAGAGGCCGAAGGCAACCAGCATGCGCTCGCCGTCCTTCATCTCTTCGAGCATCT
This sequence comes from Rhizobium sp. IBUN, assembly GCF_000510625.1. Lineage (NCBI taxonomy): Bacteria > Pseudomonadati > Pseudomonadota > Alphaproteobacteria > Hyphomicrobiales > Rhizobiaceae > Rhizobium > Rhizobium sp. IBUN. The sequence continues at coordinate 22,102 of NZ_AZNV01000026.1, read as the reverse complement.
GGCGCGGCTTCACGGAAGCGCCGCTGACGAGGCTAACAAGCGTGAAAACGAGCAGGCCCGCGGTTAGCACGTTCGCCGGCAAACCGATCTCGAATCCGATGCCGAGAATGCACAGGGTGACAACAAAACTGGCCGCAATCTGCGACCTTCGCGTGCGGAAAATTTGCCGGAGCACCTGGCCGCCGTCGAAACGGTGCATCGGCAGCAGGTTCAGCAGGTTGAAAGCGCCGAGGATCAACAGGAAGATGAGCAGAGGTCCACGTGACGCCAAGGGCAGCAGACCGGCATCGGCGAGCTGCGTGGCGACCGCGAGGATCGGGACAAGGAAAGCCGACATTCCTGCACCCATAAGGGCGCAGGTCGCCACCTCGAATAGCGACAGGTAGGGCCTCCCGCCGACCGCGATGCCACCCAGCAATGGTACGAAGATCATCCTGACGGATGCGTGACCGAACATCCGGTAGGCCGCCATATGCCCGAGTTCATGGAAGACAATGACAAGAGTCAGGAATGTCGAGAGCATCAGGCCACCTGCATCGAACCCAAGGAAGGGCCAGAGCAGCAGTGTCGACAACACCGCAAGACCGCCTTGGACCAGAGGTCGCTCAAAGTAGCCCTGTGGCAGCGACTCGCCTGTTTTCAACCATCCATCGAGCGCCTTCATTTCCCGGCGCAGGACGAAATAGCGGAACAAGAGGAACGCCAAGCCACGGTAGCGGTCGGTCTGTTCGATTTCCAGCAGCGCACCATCGGGTGTCGGTCGAATCATACGGCGCTCCCGGTAGTGGTCCCAGAATGTGGGATCCAGCGTGCTGTCATCGATGATGTGAGCCTGGAAGCCGTGGGCATTGCTCGCCATCCATGGCAACGGTTCCAATGCAAGTAGCCGTCGGGACGGCGCGCCGTTCTTGTCGAGATGCCGGTAGGTCTGTTCCACCACGCCGCGCCGATCGGCAAGGGCGTGACTGCTGATGACCGAGTGGTGCCAGGATGCATCCGGACCGGCGGGGTTCATCGCGTTCCAGAGTCTATCGGGGGAGCATCCGTAGGTCCGGCTGAGGCAAATGGTTCTGCGTCCCAGCGGGATTCGCATCAGAAGCCAGAGAAAACCGAGATTTATGACCAGCAAGAGGGTCGCCGATTGCAGCGCCGTCATTTGCTACCTCCACCGGGCATCCCGCCGGTGGGGCCACGATAGGCGGCCAGCCGTTAACAAAACCTAACCAGCGAGGCAGCAAGAGGCGTTAGCGTGCGTCAGGCAAACTCGAGAATGACGGCATCAACGGCAAGGCTCTCTCCGGGCTTGGCGTTGATCTTGCTGACGACCAAATCGCGCTCGGCGCGCAGCACGTTTTCCATTTTCATGGCTTCGACCACGGCAAGCGCTTCGCCCGCTTTGACTTCCTGGCCCTCGACCACGGCAATCGAAACGACGAGACCAGGCATCGGGCAGAGCAGCAGCTTCGACGTATCCGGCGGAAGCTTCACTGGCATCAGCTTATCGAGTGCGGCATGTCGCGGCGTCAATACCTTGGCTTTCAGCGATATTCCCTGCCAGTCCAGCCGGAGGCCATTGAGAACCGGGCGGATCTGCGCAATCACGCTTTGGCCCGCGACCTTGCCGCGCCAAACGGAATCGCCAGGTCTCCAGTCGGTGACGACATTGGAAATCTTGCCGCCAATCTCGATGTCCATGTCGAACGGGGTCGTCACGAGCCCATCGACCAGACGTGCATCGACGTAACTGTCACCCAGCCTGACGGTCCAGTCCTCACGGGTCGCGCCGGAGGGGCCGCGCAAGCGATCGGCGAAGCGTTCCCGACGGTTGGCTTCAACGAGAGACGCAGAAAGAGCGACGGCCGCGAGGGTGGCTTGCTGATGTGCGTCCGGTACCATCGGCGCAAACCCATCAGGGTATTCCTCCGCGATGAAACCGGTCGACAGACGCCCTTCGCGCCAGCGGGGGTGCTTCATCAGCGCGGCCAGGAAGGGGACGTTGTGTTCAATTCCGTCGACGACGAAACCGTCGAGTGCCTCGCCCATCGCCTCGATCGCTTCAAGACGTGACGGGGCCCAGGTGCAGAGCTTCGCGATCATCGGATCGTAGTACATCGAAATCTCGGCACCTTCGAAAACGCCCGTGTCGTTGCGCACGATGGTGTTGCCGGACTTGCCTTCGGCGGGTGGCCGATATCGCGTTAGGCGGCCGATCGATGGAAGAAAGGTTCGGTAGGGATCCTCGGCATATAACCGGCTCTCGATCGCCCAGCCGTTCAGCTTTATGTCGCTCTGCGTAAAGGGGAGCTTTTCACCGGCTGCAACGCGGATCATCTGTTCGACCAGGTCGATACCCGTCACCAGTTCGGTAACTGGATGTTCGACCTGCAGGCGCGTGTTCATTTCGAGAAAATAGAAATTGCGATCACGATCTACGATGAATTCCACAGTGCCGGCGCTTTGGTAGTCCACGGCGCGGGCGAGCGCGACCGACTGCTCGCCCATTGCCGCGCGAGTTTCGGCATCAAGGAAAGGCGAGGGAGCCTCTTCGACGACTTTCTGGTTGCGGCGCTGGATCGAGCATTCTCGTTCGCCGAGATAGACGACGTTGCCGTGTCCGTCCGCGAGCACCTGGATTTCAATGTGGCGGGGCTCGACAACATATTTTTCGATGAAGACGCGATCGTCGCCAAAGGAACTCTTCGCCTCGGAACGAGCCCGGTCGAAGCCGTCGCGGACTTCCGCTTCGCTCCAGGCAATGCGCATGCCCTTGCCGCCGCCGCCGGCAGAGGCCTTGATCATGACTGGGTAACCGATCTCGGCTGCGATCTTTTCCGCGTGAGATGCATCCTCGATGACGCCGAGATAGCCGGGTACGGTGGAGACCTTGGCGGCATTGGCGAACTTCTTCGACTCGATCTTGTCGCCCATCGCCATGATGGCTTTCGGCTTCGGGCCGATGAAGACAATGCCTTCCTTCTCCAGAGCTTCACAAAACGACGCTCGCTCGGAGAGGAAGCCGTAGCCGGGATGAACCGCTTCGGCGCCCGTCTGTTTGCAGGCGGCGATAATCTTGTTCGCCACGAGGTAGCTTTCGGCCGCCGCAGCGGGACCGATAAGAATGGCCTCATCAGCCATCTCCACGTGGAGTGCATCCCGATCCGCATCCGAGTAGACGGCTACCGTCGCAATTCCCATGCGGCGCGCAGTCTTGATGACGCGGCAAGCGATCTCGCCGCGGTTCGCGATCAGGATTTTCTTGAACATGGAGACTCCACCCAAAACATGCGTTCCGAAGTTTTACGCATAAAACCCCGGAACGCACAATCAGCCGAAAGAATATCGGCGGGTCTCAGGCCACGGCGGTTTCGTTGCAGAAACTGTCATCGACGATCCTCAGCCATCGGCTGCGGCGTGGGGCCTCGGCATAATCCGCGAGTTGGAGCGCAGAGAGAATGTCGGCCCAACGCGGATGATTTCCCGCCGGCAGCGTTGCCTCCGCGATCCGCATCATAACGCCCCAAGTGAGGGGCGGCGCACTGATAACGCCGGCATCGCTTATGCCGCGGAGAACCCGCATCATGTAATCGATATCCTGTCGCGTGATGCCCTTTCGATCCACTGCGCGCGATAGCCGATAGCCGCCGACGTTTTCCGCCAGCGCAAGACGTAACTGATCGAGGGCAAAGGCGCGCAACTCATCCGGCACGTTTACCGCGATCTCCATCACGTGCAGAACCAGTTCGAGCTCGAGCTCCGAATTGACCACGCCGTCGGTCGCGACCATGCGTATGAGCCAGGCCACATTGATCTCGTCGAGAGACCCCTGAGGGTAGCTATAGTTGACGATGAAGCCAGCAAGTTGCTCCACAAAGAAGGAGTTCCACTCCGGGCATTTTGCGGGGCAGGAATTGTTCAGCGCCAACATGGCGACAACGTCGTCGGCGGTCCGGATGCCTTCCGGGAAGGTATGCTTGCGCAGCAGACCGATGTCTTCGGTGGTCAGCTGATGCTTCCCGGCAATCACACATGCCGGAAAAGCGAGACGGAATTCGCTCATCTTTTGTCTCCAAGCCTCATCATGAGGCCGAAGGGCCCTTCTACTGCGAGCGAATTGATGATCCCTCAAGAAGCAGTGTTAATGGCGCGCTCAAATAGTCATGACGTTTTTAACGATCGCGCCTGCACACGCTCCCGCCAGATGATGAAGAGACCGGACGCGACGATGATCAGGATGCCGATCCACTTCGAAACGTTGGGAAAATCGCCGAAGAGCGCGTAGCCGAGTACTGTTGCTGAAATGATCTCGAAATACTGGAAGGGTGCGAGCAGCGACAGCGGTGCGAGCCGGAAGGCTCGGACGATAACCATATGGGCATAGCCCGAAATCGTCCCGAGGATCAGCAGCAGAACAAGTCCCAATGCCGAGGAGGGCAAGGAGGGATGGAAATCGCCGACGCCGAGTCCATTACCCACGATCAACGCGACAGCCATGAACACGGTGCCGCCGATACCAGCCATCGTCTGCATGGTCAGCGGGGAGTCAGCAATGCCGATCGCCCGGTTCATGAAGAGATAAAGCGAGTACAGGAAGGCGCAGAAGACGGGCAACAGCGCCTTCAGGCCGAAGATCTCATAGCTCGGCTGAATGACGATCATCGCGCCACCGAACCCGACGACAATCGCCATCCACCGACGCCAGCCAACCCTGTCACCGAGGAAGATAGCCGACAGCGCCGTGAGCATGAGGGGCTCGACAAAATAGATCGCGAATACGTCCGCGAGCGGCATATATTTCACGGCAACGAAGAAGAGCAGGCTCGCCGCCCCATGGAGGGCACCGCGCAACAGATTCATCCACGGGCGCTTGGCGTGAAGCGCCTTGCGGCCGAATACCGCGAAAAGGAACGGCAGCGTGCACACGAGCTGGAAGAAGAAGCGGTAGAATGTCACCTGGCCGGGCGACATCGCCTCGACGGTCGCCATGTATTTGGCGATTGCATCCATCGTCGGCAGCACGAGCATCGCGCCTGCCATCAGGGCCATTCCCTGGAGCGAATTCTGGTGTTCGGGAGGATTGCGCATCCGTGAGATTCTATATTTGGTCCAAGCGGCTATATAGAAAGTCACGGTGCGGGTGAAGGGGGCGGAGGGCACGTTGCAACCCAATGAGCACTCAGCAGGTCGCGAACGATGCGCCGTTATCGTCGTAAGGGTAAACCTTGGTGTAGTAGTCGCGCTCGCATCGTCGGCCTATGTTCGACTGTCGCGCTGAGCCGCCGCGTGATATGTGCGCCTCTAGATCGGCGCATGGGGTCAGAATTTTTCGTTGTGGGATCGTGATGGGTCAGGAAGTTCACCTGCTGCCGCTGCTTATCAGTGTGATGGGGCTCGCTGGGATTGCCATTTGGCATATGCAGGGACAGGGACACCCGACCCAGCGCCTGATCGTTCAGATCGCAGTCTTCCTCTCAATGACGGCCGTGCTCGCCTACGCTCGCATTGTGCCGTTCCGCTTCGACCCCGCGGACCTAAACGGCGCCAACGCGTTGATGGTATCGGCCAAGATCCTCTGGTGGGTCCATTTGTCTTGGGCCGTGATCGGTTTCGTTCGTATCTACATCGTCCTGGACGGGCGGCCACGAGAGGCAAGACTGATCCAGGATCTCGTCGTCGCAATCGTCTATCTCGGGGTGCTGTTGTCCATCATGGCGTTTGTTTTCGGCGTGCCGATCGGAACGCTGCTGGCAACCTCTGGCGTCATCGCCATCATTCTCGGTCTTGCCCTACAGAGCACCTTGAGCGACGTATTTTCCGGCATCGCTCTCACACTGGGGCGCCCCTATGTCATCGGAGACTTCATTTACTTGAGCGATGGCACCGAGGGACGTGTTGTCGCCACCAACTGGCGCTCGACTTACCTTTTGACAGGCGCTCATAACATCGTGGTGCTGCCCAATAGCGTCCTGGCCAAGCTGGGGCTGACGAATGTTAGCCGGCCGGACGAGAACCATCAAATCGACCTGTCGATACGGGTTGCCCCGACACACATGCCCCGAACTATTGTCGAAGTGATGCGCACCGTGCTCGACAGCTGCAACCTCATCGTGAAGCAGCCGCCCCCAAACGTCGTGCTTGCCGGCATTGACGGCAGCGCAGTGACTGTCGAACTGCAATTTCGCGTCACCAGCCCGGCACAACGCGGTGCAGCGCGAACCGAAGTCATCGACCTCGTATATCGTCATTGCAAGGCGAACGGCCTGCAGTTGGCGTTCCCCCCGGAAAGCCCACTTGCAGGAGACTACCTAAGAAGCGCGCTGCGTCCCGCGATGCCCCCGGCGCAGAGCCTCATCGACGCCATTTCGATCTTCTCATTGCTGAGCCAGGAAGAGCGCAACGTCCTCGCCGCGTCCGCCAGCCGACGAACCTTTTCCCCGGGGGCCGAAATCGCCCAGGAAGGGGGTCGTCTCGCCAGCCTCATGATCGTACGCGCGGGCATCATCGCAATGAGGAAGGGTGACGAGGAAGTGGCGCGGTTGGCCCCTGGAGACTTTTTCGGGGAACAGGGATCGCTCGCCGGCTTGGCAGAGCAACATGGGCTCTATGCGGTAACGCGCGTAACCGTCTATGAGATCGACCAGACTGCTTTTGCGCCGCTGCTGCGTGAACGACCGGAACTCGCCGAAGACCTGGCTGCCCATCTTGCTCATCGCGAAGGGTTCGGGGTGCATTCCGGCGTACTGACAATCCACAATGAGCGGCGCAGACTGGATTTGCTCAAAGGAATTCGGTCGATTTTTCGCGTGCACCGGGAACACCTGAACCCTTGAGGATCGATCAAGGCGCCCCCATCCCAATCGAAGCCTAGTGTGTTTTTGACACCGCGGTCGGGTACCCGCGGTGGCGTGCCCGGTCATGTTCGCTCTGCGGCAAGAGTCAAGCGGCCCATCGGATCGGCCCAAACCGGCGCGGTCGGTTCGGCAAACCTTCGTATAGATTTGGCAAACCTTCGTATATCTATTGCGCCCCATGCCCGTCGCATAGGATCGGCTTCGGTCACAATCAATGACGTCAACGAAGGAGAAATGCCATGCGAAGGCTCGCAAGTGGCTTGCTTTGGGCAGCGCTGATGGCTGTGCCTGCCGTAGCCGCGGATAAACCCCACAATGCCAAGGTCTCAATCGTATTCGACCATGTGCTCCCGAACGTACCCGGAAGAAGCGTGCGCGGCGTGCTCGTCGAATACGGTCCCGGCGGCTCCAATCCCTCGCATACACACGCCAAAAGCGCCTTCATTTACGCCACCGTGATCGAAGGCAGCATCAAGAGCCAGGTCAACGATGGCCCGGTCAAGGTCTACAAGACCGGTGAAAACTGGATCGAGGTCTCCGGCGATCACCATAAGGTCAGCGCGAATGCGAGCAACACGAAGCCTGCGAAGATTCTTGCCGTCTTCGTCGTCGACACGACCGAGACGGAGCTGACGACCCCCGACAAGTAGCCGTTGCGGTGGGGTGGCAGGAGGCGACGGCAGTGCCGCCTGCTACTGCCTCAATCTCAAAACCTGAGATGTCCTCGGTGGATATCCAACCCTCAAGGAATAGAACCATGAAAATCGTCATCATCGGAGGCACGGGCCTCGTTGGAACGAAAGTTGCAGAGCGCCTGCGCAAGCAGGGACACGATGTAGTGCAGTCGTCCCCGTCGACCGGGGTCAACACACTCACAGGCGAGGGACTCGGCGACGTACTTGCCGGCGCGAACGTCGTACTCGACGTCACCAACTCGCCGTCATTTGAGCCGAGTGCCGTTCTCTCGTTCTTCCAAAGTTCCACAACAAACCTGCTCAAAGCAGAGCGCGCGGCAGGCGTCGGCCACCACGTCGCGCTTTCCATCGTTGGCATCGAGAGATCGCCCGAGAACGGTTACTTCCGGGCCAAGGTTGCTCAGGAAGATCTCATCAAGAAGGGTGGCATCCCATACACCATCGTCCGCTCCACCCAGTTCCTCGAATTCCTGGGCGGGATCGCCGATAGCGCCACAGTCGATGGGACGGTCCACGTTTCACACGGCGCGTTCCAGCCAATTGCTGCGGACGAGGTTGCAGGCTTCGTCGCTGAGGCCGCTTCTGGTGCTGCCGAGAACCGAACCATCGAAATCGCAGGGCCTGAGAAGAAGCCCCTGAGTGATTTCGTTAAGGGCTATCTCACCGCAATCGGCGACAAGCGAACGGTCGTCGTCGATCCCCAGGCCAGGTACTTCGGTTCGCTAGTCGATGACCAGTCCTTGGTTCCTCTCGGACCAGCCAAGCTTGGCAAGCTGGACGTCAAAACGTGGTTTGCACAACGTCCCCAGGCTGCTGCCTGACCAGATGCGGCCTGGCGGCACCCCGCCGCCGGGCCTGCGTTTTTGAACGCGGGAGATTGCCGGGAGAAGGAAGATGGTCGAACTGCCTCGCCAGGATACCTTCGAGAAAACCGCCGAGACTGACAGAGGAACCACCGATGGGACCCCTGTCGATACGTTGAAGCCGACAGTGCCAGCGAAGTCGAACAGGAGCCTCTGGAAGAGACTATCTCTCGCCTTGGTCCTGCTAGCAGGCGCGGCGTTTGGTGTTCGATACGGCCATTACTATTGGACAGTCGGGCGCTTCATCGAGTCTACCGACAACTCCTACGTGAAGGCCGACTACACGACCGTCGCCCCCAAAGTGGCCGGCTATATCAAGGACGTGCGGGTCAGCGACAATGACCCAGTCACAGCCGGTCAGGTTCTCGCAACAATCGATGATCGCGATTTCCAGATCGCTCTCAACTCGGCACGCGCAGACTTGCAAGGTGCGGAGGCCGCCATTGCCAACCTGGATGCGCAGATTGAACTTCAGGCATCCGTGATCGAGCAGGCGAGGGCCTCAGTCGATGTCTCCAAAGCATCCTACAACTTTGCAAAATCCGATGCGGCGCGAAATGCGCGGCTGACATCAAATGGGTCCGGTACTCTGTCGCGCGCCGAACAGAGCCAGTCCATACTGGATCAGGCGTCTGCAGCGGTAGAGCGCGATCGGGCCGCGTTTGTTGCCGCACAGAACAAAGTGCGAGTCCTTAGGACACAACGCGACCAGATCGTAGCCCAGCGAGATCGAGCCGAGGCGGCCGTCCAGCAGGCCAAACTCAACCTTTCCTACACGAGCATTGTTGCAGCAGTCGACGGAACCGTTGGTGCGCGGTCGATCCGTGTTGGCCAGTTCGTCTCGTCCGGCACCCAGCTCATGGCGGTGGTTCCGCTCCATGCCGTGTATGTTGTCGCGAACTTCAAGGAAACCCAACTCACTTACGTTCGCCCCGGCCAAACCGTCGAGATCAGGGTCGACAGCTTTCCGGATCTTACGGTGAAGGGTCACGTCGACAGCATCTCGCCCGCCAGCGGCCTGGAATTTTCGTTGCTTCCACCCGACAACGCGACCGGAAACTTCACCAAGATCGTGCAGCGCATTCCGGTCAAGATCCTCATTGATGACGAGGGTGTCGCCGGCAAGCTCCGGTCCGGAATGTCGGTGGAGCCTGAAGTGGATACCAAGGCCACCCGGATGTCGGAAGGAATATGAGGATCGGTGCTTCCATGGTCGTGATCGGCAGTCATTGGAAGCCCGAAGGAGTGAGGTCTCATGGCTACTCTTCTGGTCCCTGCCAACAGCAATCAGCAGTTTGCGAAATCGGCCGAGCCCGCGCTGAGTGCTTTTCGGATGTGGTGCGCGGTGGTCGGCTCAACGCTCGGCGCGTTCATGGCCGTCCTGAACATTCAGATTGTCAACGCATCACTGGCAGACATCCAGGGAGCCATAGGAGCCGGGAAGGACGATGGAGGGTGGATATCGACCTCCTATCTGATCGCCGAGATTGTCGTTATTCCCCTCACGGGCTGGCTGGCGCGCGTCTTTTCTGTCCGCACCTATCTCCTAGTCAACGCCGCCCTGTTTCTGGTCTTCTCGGTTACCTGTGCCTTTGCAGCTAACCTGCAACAGATGATCGTGCTGCGCGCGATCCAGGGCTTTACCGGCGGCGTCCTCATCCCCATGGCATTCACCATCATCATCACGTTGTTGCCGAAACCCAAGCAACCGATCGGCCTCGCGCTGTTTGCGCTGTCGGCAACCTTTGCTCCCGCCATAGGACCGACGATCGGGGGCTACCTGACGGAAAACTACGGTTGGGAGTTCATCTTCTACGTCAATCTGGTTCCGGGATTACTCATGATTGCAATGCTCTTCGTATCTCTGGAGCCCACCCCGATGAATTTGGGTCTGCTTGCCAAGGGCGACTGGCCGGGCATCGTGATGATGGCCGTTGGATTGGCAGCCTTGCAAACGGTGCTCGAGGAAGGGAACAAGGAAGACTGGTTCGGATCCGACTTCATCGTTCGGCTATCGGTCATTGCCGTGGTGTCGCTTACGCTGTTTCTCATCATCGAGATAAAGTCGGCTCACCCACTTCTGAACCTGCGGCTGCTCCTGCGCCGCAATTTCGGTTTCGGTGTCGTTGCCAATTTTCTGCTGGGAATGGCACTCTACGGTTCGGCCTTCATCCTGCCGATCTATCTCTCACGGGTTCAAGGATACAATTCGGAGCAGATCGGGGCCGTTCTTGCCTGGACGGGCATACCGCAGCTTCTGCTCATCCCGCTTGTACCGCGGATGATGAAGGTCTTCGACGTCCGTTTGCTGATCGTCGTCGGATTCAGTCTATTTGCGGCTTCGAACTTCATGAATGTCTATATGACCGCTGACTATGGAAGCGACCAGCTTTTCTGGCCGAATGTCGTGCGTGCGGTCGGACAGGCGCTCGTCTTCACGCCGCTTTCGGCGATTGCAACAGCGGGTATCGAAGAGCAGAACGCCGGATCGGCGTCTGCTCTGTTCAACATGATGCGCAATCTCGGCGGCGCTGTCGGAATTGCTTCCCTGCAGACTTTCCTGACGAAGAGGGAGCAATTTCACTCCAACATTCTGACCAATGCGGTCAGCGCCTTTGAGGAAGCGACTCGTAATCGTGTCGCGCAGTTGACGGCCTATTTCATGAGCCACGGCGTCAGCGACCAAGCAACGGCAACACACAAGGCCGTTGTCGCGATCGCGCTCAGAGTCAGGAAACAGGCCAACATCATGGCCTTTAGCGATACTTTCTTCCTGTTGGGGGTGGCACTCGTCGTGGCCTTGCTTGCCTCGCTCCTGCTGAAGAAGCCCGGCCAGCTCTCCGAGGGTGGGGCGCACTGACTGCTACAGCCGACTGTGTAAGCTTGGAGCAAGCTGAAGTTGCAACTTATCTTCCACATCACGTCGATATGGAGGAATGAAAAACGTGCGAGTAAATTCTGATAGTTCGGTCTACAGCCTCATGATGCCAACGTCGCGTAAAGCGCCGTCTGTTTCCGACGAGAAGCTGCAAGTTGTGTCGGCGCCCAAGGCCCCGGCCGTTCGTTCGGACGATCAGCTCATCGATGATTTTTACGCGCGCCTGACCAAACAGCAGCTCGATTGGGCCGACAGCAACAAGGACAGCACTGTCACCAAGAGCGAATACATGGATTCACAGGCACGCCTTGCGAAGATCGACAATCGTGTGTTCGATCCTGCAACCGCCGAGCAGTATTGGAACAAGCTCGATCCCACCGGCAAAGGATGGCTCGACGAAAGCGAGTTGCGCGAAGGTTACGAGAACCTCCTACCGGTCAGTGTCGGACATCTGGATGCGAACTACGCCGAGCGTCTCCGCACGAGGCAGGGGTAGCGTCCATCGAGACCGCGAATTTCCCGTGATCTCTCACGCGACATCTTGCACGGACATGCTCGTGAACAGCCACTCGTGGAAGGAAAGCGTCCCTGTTGCGATGATGCAAGAGGGTAGAAGGCCGTCCTTCGAGAGGGCAACGCCGAAATAGCGGGCAGTAGGGTCGAGGACGACCGGACGGGGGTCTTCCGCGGCGGTAAGAAGCTCCTGCGCGATTTCCACCAGTTCAAAAGCTTCAGGGCCGCCGATCTCAACAATTGAGTTCGACGGCTTCGCGGTCGCCAAGTTGGTAATCGCGCCAGCCGCTTCGTCGGCAGCTATCGGTTGGACACGAACAGAAGGCACTCTCAGCGTTTCGTCCACGGCGCTTGCATCGACAATCCCATTGAAGAACTCGAACATCTGCGTCGAGCGTGCAATCGTGAACGGCAACCCGGAGGCTCGTATCAGGTTTTCCTGCACCAGCTTTGCGCGAAAATAGTCGTTCTCCACCAGTCGATCGACAGCAACAACCGACAGCGCAAGGTAGTGTGTCACTCCGGAAGCTTTCGCGGCGGACAGAAGGTTGCCGCTTGTTTTCCTGAAGAAGTCGAGTGTATCTGTCTCTCCGAATGATCCGGTATTCGTCACGTCAATGACGACATCTGCTCCGGACAGTGCACGTTCCACGCCTTCACCCGTGTAGGCGTTGACGCCTGTGCTCGTAGAGGCTCTTGTGATGTCGAATCCATCGCGTTCAAGGATGCGAGCGATCTTGGATCCCATCATGCCGGTTGCGCCGATAACCGCGATCTTCATCTCATGCCCCTCGTAGTTTGCTGTCTCATTCGATCCGTCTCGATTTTTGGGGTGCTGTTAGGTTCGGTTGTTGGTCGAAGAAGGTCAATGCAAACCAAGGTTTGGGGTGATCGGGCCGGCACTGTCGCCGGTCGTTGCGGCTCCCTAGGTCGCCCCCGAGACGTAAACCAAGGTTTACCATCCCAGGATCTCTAACTCGTGATAAGTTGGCGGTGAGCACAATTCCGCGAGCGGCGAACCCATCACGGGAGGGGCGAGCGGGAACCGGCCCTTCAACATCGGGAGTGCGATTGGTGAGCGTTCGCCTTTTAGTCGAGGTGAGATCATGGAAAGCCTGGCAACGAAGGCGGATTTATCCGCCGAACCTATCGTTCACGTCATCGACGACGACAAGGAGATCCGGGAGTCTTTGCTCGATCTCTTCATGATCACGAACAGGCGCGCCTCTGCCTACTCCACCGGTCCTGATTTCCTTAAGACTGTTGACACGACCGCGCCCGGTTGTGTCGTGGTCGACCTTCGAATGCCCGAAGGCAGCGGCTTGGATGTCCAAAGCGAACTCATCAGCATGGGAAGCAGGATGCCCGTGATATTTCTGACCGGCCACGCGGACGTTCGGGCGAGCGTCAGAGCCATGAAGGCGGGAGCCACCGATTTCATCATGAAGCCATTCGTCAACCGGGATCTACTCGATGCCGTGGATCACGCAATTCAACTGGACGGCGAAAGACGAAAGATTGAAGCCGAACAGGCTCATGTCCGGTCACTGGTCGACACGCTGACCCCGCGAGAGCATGAGGTCATGCTTGCCGTTGTCAGTGGGCTTATGAACAAACAGATCGCCTTTGAACTCGGGATCAGCGAGATGACTGTGAAGCTCCATCGGATGAGCGTGATGCGAAAGATGCAGGCTCGCTCTCTTGCCGACCTTGTTCGCAGGGTCGAGAAGCTCCAGACCCGTTGATCCGGCGGTACGAAACGACGACGCCGGAACACCCGTCAGCCTCCAGCGCAGAATACTAATGGCTGAGATATTCGAACTGCCGAACCAACTCCGCCAGGGACGCCGCCCGCATCTTTTTCATGGCACGCCCACGATGGAGCTTCACCATGATCTCGCTGATGCCGAGTTCAAAGGCGATCTGCTTGTTCATCAACCCGCTCACGACGAGTCCGATGATCTGGACTTCGCGTGGGGTGAGGGTGGCAGCTCGCTCCAGTATTTCTTTGCGATACGCTCGCTGGGTCTGCCGCTCCCGATCGATGGTGAACGCCGTTTTGATCGCCTCGACAACCTCGTGTCGCTGCAACGGTTTTGGCAGAAAGTCCACGGCGCCCGCCTTCATGGCATTGACGCTTGTCGTCACGTCCCCGTGTGCCGTCATGAAAACCACGGGAAGGTCATATCCACGTGTCTTCAGTTCCTTCTGGAATTCGATGCCGTTCAGATCGGGCAGTCGCACGTCAAGAAGAATGCAGCCACCCGCATCCTGCGAGGCTTGGCTGAAGAAATCGAGGGCCGCATCGAAGCCCAAGGCGTGAATTCCAAGTGACTCGAGCTGATCAATAAGTGAAATGCGAAATTGCTCGTCGTCTTCCACCACATGGACGGTCTGCTGAACCAGAGGTTCGCCTGTCTGCATAGTAGGATTGGCCATGAACGTCCCCCGGACAGCTCATTTGCTCATGGTATATTAGCCATCGCAATTTTCGCAGACAAGTAAGCGAATGTTGCATGAGGAAGCTCCGAGCGCTTTCTGCACCGCGGGCCTTGCTGGTGGCTATCCTCTTGGAAACGGGAGGAACCGGAAATAGCAACAGGCCTGAACCTTCTGTTATAGTGGGACGATGGACAGTTTCGAGTGCGGGATATGGAGCGGAATGGGGCAAGAGGCTGGCCTACAAATACGACGCCGATCGGCAACGTTTCCTTGACGGACTGCGCTGCGCCGGCCTCCCAGAATAGCATTTTGAGTAGGTGTTTCGCGCATTTAGGCGCCGCAGCCTCAGTTCTGCTCGTTCCAATATCTTTGCCAGAGGTCGAGCCTGGGCTTCAGCGGATCGGGCCCTACGATCGCGCCGTCGTTGGTGAAGTTGATGAGTTTATCGGTATTGGGGTCGTAGATGGGCCAATATGGCCGTGAGCCACCATTGGGATCGCCCTTTCTTGCAAAATCGACCCAATAGCCACTCGCAAGTGCGGCCATGGCCCAGTCGGCAGGCGTAACCTTGTCTTTCACCAATGCGGCTGGGATGTCGAACATATACGGAATCTCAAAGCCGTGCGGAGTGCCTTTCCATTTCGGATCATCGCGCAGCGCCTCGGCGACATAGGAGAAGCGATACCACCAGGTCGGCTGACCTGCTCGGATCATCTCGTCAGCGAGATGGCGAGACGGCTCAACGAGCGTCTTGTCTGCGAAAAGCTGCTGTCTGAGCTCTTCGAGCGTCTCTCGGTTCCCGGGGTCATAAAGCGCGCGAGCCTCTGCCGCAGCCTTCCCGAATATCTGGAACAGGTCGTCTTTCGTCGCGGCCTGGCCGATACCAAGATCACGACTATTCGCTCCGACAATGACGGGCACTGGCGCTTGACGTCCTGCTGCGAAGGCCGCCTCGGGCGTTTCGAGCAAAAACCGTCCATCAAGGATAGGTCCTGAAATGCCGATGACCGGCTTGCTTGTCGACATTCCCGCCAGCGCCTCTGGTGCCGATGCACCCTCGGTCAGCTTTTCAGCAGGTAGCGCCCGGAGCGCTGCGAGAGCGCCGGAATCGGTGCCAGTGATTCCGAGAGAGTCGGCAAAGTCCAACGCGGCTTTCTCCGCTTGCTTCAGCGATGACAGCGGCAAGCTTTGGGCACGCGCCGTGGGAGCGCCCGGCGACTGCAAAATGGCTGCCTGGAAGAGCCCTCGCGACAAAGGCGACACCATGTGAGCCATCACCGAGCCGCCGCCTGCTGACTCTCCGAATATGGTCACCCTCTTCGGATCGCCGCCGAAGGCCTTGATGTTCTGTTGCACCCATTTCAAGGCTGCAAGCTGGTCCATGTAACCATAGTTACCGACCGGTTCATCAGGAGATTCCTCTATGAGCCCAGGATGAGCGAAGAAACCCAACCGTCCCAGGCGGTAGTTCAAGCTGACGAACACAACTCTCTGCGCGGCGAGCTGGTCGCCGGGGTACTGAAGGGTATTCCCGTGTACAAGAGCGCCGCCGTGTATCCAAACCATAACCGGAAGCGGTGTCCTGGAACGTTTGACTGGTGTCCAGATGTTGAGAGTCAAACAGTCCTCGGACTTTGGCAAATCATCGGCCTGCACGCATGAGGGACCGAAGTTCCGCGATTCCCTGACGCCATTCCATTTCGACACCGGTGTTGGATTGCGCCATCGCAGATTACCAACAGGCGGAGCGGCGTAGGGTATGCCTTTGAAGCTAATGACCGTGCCTGTCGTCTCACCTCGCAGCATTCCGCTGTCGATTTGAACGGTATCGTCTGCAGCATCAGTTCTTGGTGCAAAGATCATCTGACACGTTGCGACCGCCAAAACGACCAAGAATTTGCTACTGCGGTCTACGGGCACCATCCCCTCCAATCACCAGATTCTGACGGTCTGCAGGTAAAAATACTCCCCTCTGGCGACATCAAAAAGCGTTCATCCGCTCACGACAAATGCTGTGCTAACGCACCCATTTCGCGTGCGTCGTGTCTGCGTGCATCTGATCGCGGACGCTTCACCTCAAACATGATGCTTGAAATATTGCACCTCGCGCTCGTGCTTCTCAGCCGCTTCGCGTGATTTGAACGTGCCGAGATTTTTGCGCTTATGGGTCTTTGGATCGACCTTGCGTGAATAGAGCCGATACTCGCCGGATTTCAGCCTACGGATCATGACAGCCTCCTTCGTGGTAGTCCGTAAATTCCAAAAAGACTTGAAGGTTCCCGTTTGCTGCGGTGGCATGAGATGTCCCGCTTGCCGGCGTAACTCACACGTTGGGCGGGTGCGCGCGACCAGCGGCAACAGGAGATTACTCTTTTCTTCAAACACTCGTGATCGGAACGCCACTCGGTTGGACTGAACCCTAAAGCGGGCGTAAAAAGCAGTGCGAGCAACTACAGTGCCGCTCAGGGGAGAGCAAACGATGGCGCCGGGCCTTGCTACAGCTGCTAATTCGCCCATAGGAGCCGCCAAGACCGTCGAGAAACTGTCAGGCAATGGCTGGGCTATGGATGCCAGCGGGAGGTGGACCTATCTGTCCCATGATCTGCAGCTCGCGCTCGCGAAGACCCCGGAAGACCTGAATGCGTGGTGGAGTGAAGGAGAGGGGGCCTGGAAGCAGCTGGTTCACCCCGACGACTTCGAACGTGTTGCCGGGGAGTGGCGGCATTGCCTTCGGTCAGGGTATCCGTTTGATAGTGAATTCCGCATCAGACGCAGGACCGGCTTTGGTTGGGTACGAAGCTCCGGTCGATCCATCCTGGACGACTCTGGCGACATTGTTGGCTGGTACGGAACCTCGCTCGATATCGATAGCGACCGAAAAACTGTCGACGCCTTGCATGACCGGGAGCTCGAACTCTCGCTGTTGGTGGATTCCGTACCGAGCCATCTTTGGCGGCTGACACCCGAGGGAGAACCGAGCTTCTTCAACAAGAGAATGATCGACTATCTCGGCCGGGACGTCAGCGATATCCAGATTCCTGGCCTCAGCCGGCTGGACGCCATGATCGAGATGGCAATTCATCCGGAAGATGCGGAAGAGTTCGGCGGCGCACTCAATCAGAGCCTGGTAACAGGCGAGAGCTTCTTCATGAGATATCGCCTGCGTCGCCATGACGGCGTTTACAGGTGGATGTCCAGCCGTGCGGAATCGGTGCGAGACCACGATGGCCGCATCGTCCAATGGTACGGCCTCTGTCACGACGTCAACGATCAGGTCGCCACCGAGGAGGCGCTCAGGCGAAGCGAATGGCACCTGCAACGCTTGATCGATGCCTTGCCGGTCCACATCTGCAGTTGGACAGCAGCGGGAGAGCTTTCTTACGTAAGCAAGCGCTTTCTCGAAGAAGCCGGATTGTCGAAGGCGAGCTTTTCGGAGTTCGCGAAGGCCGCGCTGGACTTGATCCATCCGGACGACGTCGCGCAGGTTCGAGGTCAGGCTCTCCAATGCATTCAGAAGGGCGACGCATTCTCAATGAGATATCGCCGACGACGGAAAGACGGAACTTTTCGTTGGACGGCCGACAGGTTCGAGCCCCTGCGCGGTACTAACGGCACTATTGTTGAATGGTATGGCCTTTCAGTTGATGTCGATGAGGAGATGCGGATTCAACAGTCGCTGCGGGAGAGCGAGCACTCTCTTCATCAGCTGGTGGAGACACTGCCGGCACTCATCTACTGCCTGGCCCCTGATGGCAGGCCGATCTATCGCAGCCAGAAGCTGAGCGAATATCTGGGCTTCAGGATTGAGGAAGATGCAGAAACCGGCAAGAGCCTCCACGCCACCTTGGAAGCGATCATCCATCCCGAGGACCTCCCCGCCGTTAAGAGAAAATACAGCCAGTCGCTGCCGACAGGAAAGCCGTACGCGATGAGGCACCGAATGCGGCGGTTCGACGGAGAATATCGCTGGATGGAGACCCGGGCACTGGCGATGTACAATGCGGAAGGTGAAATCGTTCAATGGAACGGCGTGTGCCTCGACATCGACGATTGGCTTCGTGCGCAGGAGGAACTGCGACTAGCCCAGAGGAACCTTGCCAGGGCCAGCCAGGCGGCAAGCCTGGCTGAGCTCACCGCATCGATCGCGCACGAGATAGGTCAACCGCTCGCGGCGATGATCTCCAGTTCCGACGCGTGCCAGCAGTGGCTGAACGCAGAACCACCGAATATGGAGCGAGCCCAGAAGGCGCTGGATCGTGTTGTGAGAAGTGCGAATACCGCGACGGATGTCGTGAACCGCATTCGGGCGCTTTTCAAGCATTCCGACGACTCACGTCGTGTCAACGCATTTGGTAACGTGGTTACCGAAGCGCGCGACCTGATGGCAGAAGAGGCACTGAGACGAGGCGTCCGGATAAACTCGCGTATCGACAGCGATCTTCCGCCGCTGTTCTTCGATCACATTCAAATCCAGCAGGTCCTCGTCAATCTTATCCGGAATGCGATGGAAGCGATGGATGCGGCTCCAGATCGCCGCCTCCTGCAGCTGCGCGTGCGCCGTGATGAAGACTGGGTTCACACGGAGATCACCGACAATGGTCCGGGCGTCGACAATCCTGACCGCATTTTCGAGCCGTTTTTTACGACAAAGGGGCAGGGGATGGGAATGGGGCTGGCGATCTGCAGGTCGATTCTCGAATCCCATGGCGGGAGAATCTGGGTTGAGAAAAATGATCCGAATGGCGCAAAATTCGTCTTCTCGCTACCGGTGAAAGCCGAGGCGGCCCGGGCGTCATAGCCTTCCTAAAGGTTCCGATCGCTCAGACCGTGACTGCCGCTTCAATGGCTGAGCGGAGTTCGCCACCGGCAAATGGTTTGAAAAGACAGGTACCCGTGCGTTTTGCTTCTTTGATAAGCGCATCCTGAGCATGACCGGTCATGAACACAACAGGTATGGTGATGTTCCGCCGTCGTAGCTCATTGCAGAGGTCGATGCCACTCATGCCAGGCATCGAAATATCGAGGACAAGACACTTCGTATCCCGGATTCGGGGGAATGCGAGGAAATCGGCAGCCGATGCGAATGTCACCACGGAATAGCCAGACACCTCCAGCAGATCGAGCAGCGATTCCCTCACTGCTTCGTCGTCATCTATGATCGCAATTAGCGTCGGATGCATGTTCTTCGTTTTCTGATCAGCACAAACCTGGTGGTTGCTTGCCGGACGTGACTTCCTTCCGGCTGTCCATGTCGTTTTGTCGAAGGATGAATGAGAAAGTGGTGCGCCGGTTCAGATGCGATGCCGTGCGCCCGTTCAACGGGTCTGCGGCGCAACCCGATCCGCTCAAGAACTTGTGCTCCCTAGGTAGCCGCCCGTCCGGGTTTGGTGCGACCCAGACGGCCAAGGCACCATTCAGGGCGCTCGCCCGGCGGCAAACGCGTTGGCTATCTACCCGCAGCAGGTCAACGAGGACGTCAATCGATCCTAAATGCGAGCAGGCTGAATCTCTGATGCTATCCAGGTCCAGCTGAACAGGATCGTTGTTTCGGTCAGAGGTCACTTGTGTTGTGGATGACATAGCTTCTCACGCTCTCGATTAGGTCGTATCATGAGCCTGAGGATACAACTCCCGTAAGGTTATGCGGACAGCGCGAAGGCAAAGAGCCTTTTGGCAACCTTGTTTGAAAGCACGTGCTTTTTCCGGATTTAGATTACGCCGATAAGTAGGCGCTCGCATCCCCAACACAAGTATATCTTGAGGGTCTGGTGCGTTCGGCCATGACGGCTAATCGCGCCATGAGTGCGCTCTTTTGCGCGATCTTTTGAGGATCCCGTGAATCGCTAAGGACGTGTCGTCAACAGGGCGGCGGCTCGCCCGAATCAAGCAGGGGAATGCCAGAACACCACAGTCGCTGCAAAGATGAGAGCCGTGCTTACCACAGCAGGAGGTAGCAGCCGATATCGACTGACTCCGTTGGAAACAGAGCCTCATGGCCTGCCAGGTGGCGTCGTCGCAAATCTATGCAAAGATTGTGAGGAGCTCTAAACGCTGGGCCACAAATGCGCCTCAGCAGGTTCAATGCTATCAATCCCATTGGGATTGAATGGTGCGGTCGAGAAGACTCGAACTTCCACGGGTTGCCCCACAGCGACCTCAACGCTGCGCGTCTACCAATTCCGCCACGACCGCATCGTGGTAGGTGCCGATTTGTGCCGGCGGGGCAGCATGTAGCAAAAGCATTTCGGGTACACAAGGGCGATATGACAGATTTTTTCAAAAGAAATCACAGCATTTGAATCGTGCTCGAAACGGGACCATATAGGCCTTCGCAGCGCTGCCTCCGCAGTCGCAGCACAAGGAATGGCCATGCTACGCAAAGATCTTGAATTCTCCATGATGCCCCGAGAAGGCTCGCGGCCGGTCCGATGGCGGATCGCCGACGGTCTCGTGCCCTATGAGGAGGCTGTGGAAAACATGGAGCGCGAGGTCGCGGCGATCGCAGACGGCGGTGACGAGCTCGTCTGGCTCGTGGAGCATCCGCCTCTCTACACGGCGGGGACGAGCGCTGATGCCAAAGACCTGGTCCAGCCCGACCGGTTCCCCGTCTTCGCAACAGGACGCGGCGGTGAATATACCTATCACGGGCCGGGCCAGCGTGTTGCATACGTGATGCTGGACCTGAAGCGCAGGCGTCAGGACGTGCGTGCCTTTGTTGCCGCGCTCGAGGAAGTGGTCATTCGCACGCTTGATTCGATGAACGTCCGCGGCGAACGGCGCGAGGACCGCGTCGGTGTCTGGGTTCGCAGGCCTGACAAGGCGGCTCTACCCGACGGCACGATGGCAGAAGACAAGATTGCGGCACTGGGGATCCGGCTGCGGAAATGGGTGACCTTTCATGGATTGTCGCTGAACGTCGAACCCGATCTCGATCACTTCAGTGGAATCGTTCCATGCGGGATTTCCGCCCATGGCGTCACGAGTCTGGTCGACCTCGGCCTGCCGGTCATGATGACTGATGTCGACATCCGGCTTCGCGAGGCATTCGAATCGGTTTTTGGTGAGACAGTCACCGAGGGGTGACGCAATAAAGAAAGGGCCGGATGACCGGCCCTCGGCAATCGATTGCTATTTGTCGCCGATGTCGCGGCAGGCATCGGTATGTGACGCTCCGCTATCGCCGCCAGCCGTATGCACCCCGGAGTTCGTCCTCATGTAGTCGCAGTCGGGCAGTCGCCTGACGCTTCCCGTTGTCATCCTGTCGACGGGAGCCGACATCCGGGCTGGCGCAAATCCGTCGCTGTCATTCGTGTAGTCGGAAGAGTATTCCGGTGCCTTGCGGTTGGCGTAGTGAATTGGCTTTTTCGCCGTCATCTGGACGGGCGCAAACCCGTCGCTATCGTTGCTGTAGTCGTTCGAGTACTGTTGGGCAAAGGCTGCACTTCCTAGGCCGAGGCTGAGGACAAGAACGGAAGCGGCGGCCGCAAATCTGAAACGCATGGGATAACTCCTCAATTCATCGTTGCATTGACAACGACACCAAACCCTCGGCAGGACTTAGTTCGCGCTCAAATTGCGGCAAGAATGCGGGCAAAAAATCACACGAACGGTGCCGTTTTATCAAATGAAATCACAGATCCGCGACCGAAATTGACCGTTTCGTGATGGAACATTCTCTCTCATTCGGAAAGCGCGCGCTTCCGGATTTACACAACCATAAGCAGATTAATTGTCCACGCAGCCGCCGCTACTTTCGTAACTTCTCCCACCGTTTGACCAGCCGCTCGCGCTTGAGCCTGGAAAGGCGCTGTATCCAAAAGATGCCGTCGAGCTGGTCAATTTCGTGCTGGATGCAGACGGCGA
>NZ_AZNV01000025.1:0-92218 GCF_000510625.1 Rhizobium sp. IBUN | reverse complement strand
CTCGTCATGGCGGCCGCAGCGTTCCTTGCTAAGTTGGGCTCCGACCTGCGCCGCAGCGCCGGTGGCAAACCGAACGAAACGAGTCCAAACCCGCCAATCGCCGCCTGACCAACAAACTTGCGCTTCTACCAAGCGTCGCAGAGATCCGCTATCTGATCACCCGGCTCCTACTGCGACCGCCGATCAGGACGGCCTTCGTTCTCGCATGGTCACTCTGGCGACGAGAGCATCAAGCCTACGCAATGAGCGCTCACTACAAAACAAGACACAAAACGCAACTGTAGTATTAGATCCGCAGCATGATCTTGCCGATGTGACCGCTCGTTTCCATCAGCCGATGCGCCTTGGCGACGTCTTCGAAAGGAACGACGGTATCGATAATAGGCGCAAGCTTGCCTTCCTCGAGAAGCGGCCAGACCTGGGAAAGGAGATCGTCCCGGATCGCGCGCTTTTCCTCAGGCGTGCGCGGGCGCAGCGTCGAGCCGGTGATCGTCAGCCGTTTGACCATGATCGGCGCTAGATCGACCTTTTCCACGACAGCGCCGCCGAGGAAGGCGATGATCGAGAGGCAGCCGTCCTTCGCAAGCGATGCCACGTTCCGCTCAAAATAGGCAGCACCGATCATATCGAGGATGATATCGACACCTTGGCCCGTCTCGGTCTTGATGACCTCTGCAAAATCCTCGGTCTTATAGTTGATGGCCCGCTTTGCACCGAGCCTGACGCAGGCGTCGCATTTCTCCTGCGAACCGGCGGTCGCGTAGACCTCGGCGCCGAAGGCCCGCGCAAGCTGGATGGCGGTCGTTCCGATACCACTCGAGCCGCCGTGCACGAGGACCTTCTCGCCTTCGGTCAGCCCGGCCATCTGGAACATGTTGGCCCAGACGGTGAAGTAGTTCTCCGGGAGGGCGGCCGCCTTGACCGCATCGTAGCCTTTCGGGAAACGGAGCGCCTGGCCGGCGGGCAGCAGGCAATATTCGGCATAGGCGCCGCCGTTCGTCAGGCCGCAAACTTTATCGCCGACGGCAAAATCTCTGACGCCAGCGCCAACGGCAACGATCTCGCCCGCCATCTCAAGTCCGAGGACAGGGCTTGCGTCCTTGGGCGGGGGATAGGTGCCCTGACGCTGAGCGACGTCGGGCCGGTTGACGCCGATCGCCTCGGTGCGAACAAGAAGCTGCCCCTCGCCCGGTATCGGCAAGGGTCCGGTGGCAATCCGCATCACTTCAGGCGCGCCGAAGCTCGGCAGGTCGATGAAGCGCATCTGCGTGGGCAAAGACATGGTCCGGTCTCCTCGTTCCGAAAGCACGTGAGATAGTCCAGCGCTTCGGATTTGAGAAGGCAGGAAGAACGGATGGCGTCAATTCGTCTCGCCCAGGAGGTGGAAGACGAGCCCCTCCTCGCTTTCCTTAGCCTCGGCCTTAATGTGAGCAATTTCGGCGCTGACGCGATTGGTGTCGTCGATGACAAGACCTTCCGGTAGCTCCAGCACGCCGATCGAGCAGCGCATCAGCGGGAACAGTGCCTCGACGCCTGCGCGGTCATGGCCGCGAATGCTGCCAGCGGCGCGATCCGTATCGGAATAGAGGCCGAGCACATCCTCGTGAAAATCGCTGATCAGGCGGTCGAGAATTTCGGTCAGCTCTTCCTTGGCCCAGCCGCGGACGCCGATGAAGAAATCGTCGCCGCCGACATGCCCGAGGAAATGACGTTCAGCGAAAAAATAGCGGCGCATGAGCGCGGCAAAGAGCGAAATCGCGTGGTCGCCGAGATGGAAGCCATAGGCATCGTTGAACGGCTTGAAGTTGTCGAAATCACAGTAGCAGAAGTGACGCTTCTCGTCGCCATCGAGACTGGACTCGCGCATGAAGTCGCGGATCGCCCTGTTGCCCGGCAGTCCAGTCAGAGGGTTCTGGTCCTGGGCCGTCTTCAGCTTCTTCTCATTCATAACCTTGATGAGCGAGGCGGCTGACACGACACCCGCATAGCGCATGTTGTCGGTCAAAAGCAGGCAGTTCGTGCCTTCCATGTTGGCGAAGATCGCCATTAGCTGTTCGGTATCGGAATCAAGCCCGACGATCGGCGCCATCTCGACGAAGTGGGAAATCGTTCGCTCGTAGACCTTGTTCTTCAGGAGATCGCGACCGAAAGGCTGGTAGATGTATTCCTTCAGATGCCGTTCGTGCAGGATACCGCGCGGCTCGCCGTTCGCATTCAGCACCGGGAAAAACGCCTGCTGCGGATTGCGGCGGAACAGCTCGAAGACACTGTCGATTGTGTCGTTTTCATAGACTGTCGGCAGCATCTCGATCTGCTTGCGGATTAGGATCTCGTCGAGCGATTGCGGATTTCGCTTGCTCTTGCCGAGGTCCAACAGGTGCGGAAACGACGGCTGCAACTCGGTGACATGGGTGGTCGGGCGGGAGACGAACCAGCCTTGGACGAGATCGACGCCGAACTCGCGGCAGGCGACGAATTCCGCCTCCGTCTCGATGCCCTCGGCGATGACGCGAGTGCCGAGCACATGGGCGATGTGGACGATGTTTTTCAGAAGATGGCGCTTGCGCGGGCTGCTGTCGATGTCGGCGATGAAATGGCGGTCGATCTTCAGGTAATCGACCGGGTGGTCGCAGAGCAGCTTCATCTCGCCGTGGCCGACACCGAAATCGTCGATCGCCAGCTTGAAGCCGGCCTTGCGGAGAAGCGATACGAGTGCCGCAAATTCGGGCACGCTAGTATTGTCGAAGCGTTCTGAAAACTCGAAACAGATGGAAGACGGAGGAATATTGGCGAGCTTCAGGTGCTGCAGCAGGCCTTCCACCAGGCGCTCGCCATGCGGGATCAGCCGAACATCGAGGTTGAGGAACAGTGTCGAACTGGAAAAGTGCGGCAGCGTTGCGAACTTCGCAAGCGCACGGCTTGCCACCATCTGCTCCAGTTGCAGAAGCTGCTGGTTCTTGTGAGCCTCGTCGAGGATTTCGATCGGAGAGTTGAAACCAATGCGCTCCTGGCCGCGCATTAGCGATTCATAGCCGAACGCCACTCCCGTCCCTGCTTCCACGATGGGCTGGAACGCGTTCTCGATGACGAGTTTCGCAAGGGTCACGATCTGATCGCTGGCGTAGCGACGAACAAGCGCCGGATCGACGGTGGCAGCCAAAGACATGCCAATCTCCACTGTGTCTTATTGTTTTGCGCAGGGACACTGGCGGAGAAGGATCAACGAACCCTTTCCCGAATATGAAACTTTTGTGAAACCACGTCCACTTTCGATCGAATTTTATCGATCAATCAATGGCTTGGTCAGACTGTATGCCTGTTCTCAGCCTCATGATCGGCGAACATGTCAGCGACGCATTTGCCACCCCGGGAGACGCCGCTCTGATCGAAGGCGCCTTCGGGGCATCCGCCGAGTTTGCGGGCGGCCTCCCACATGCGCAGGGCCTCGCGCACAACCTCGCTGCTTGACGCATAGGTGCCATTGTCGACAGCGGCGCGGATATCCGCAGCCTGCAGCGGCGAAATGGATACGGTAACCATCGGCATGAGATTCCTCCCTTTGCCTCGTCGGACAGTGCCTGTCCTCTGGGGAGACGGATTAACCCGTCCACGGCATTGCCGACGCCGCCGCCTCGGCTGCCTCTTATTGGGCGAAATTTTAGACCCCACTCAGATACTTGTCAAAAAGGAAACAGTCCGTGATGTCTGCCTGTGAATTGCGGGCATAAGTCAGCGACGGACCGCAAGACCGAAAGCGAGCATCGACCAACCCTGCAGCAGAAGGTCACAGGCGAGGAAAAGTCCCAGGATCCAAAGGCTGTTGACCGGCCATCCGAGCGCAATAACCACGCCAGCCAGCGCCGTGATGATACCGCTCACAAGGACCCAGCCCCATCCTTTCACGGGGCGCATACGCCAGCCGACCCAGATTCGGAACACGCCAGCAACGAGCAAGGCGATCGCCAGAAACAGCGTCAACACAGCCGATGCCAGAAGGGGATTCTCGAAGGCAAAGAAACCGGCCAGCAAATACAGAACGCCGCTCAAGGCCCAAACCAGCGCCTGCTCCCAGCTTCTCACCTGAAAAGCGTGGATCAGGTAGACCACACCGCCGATCAGCATCAGGATTCCGACATAGTAGACGGAGACAACGGTCGCGAGCGCGACGTTTGCCAACGCGATCAAGCCGCAGACGATCAGCAGCACGCCAAGTGCCGCGAACCAACCCCATTTCGATTGCAGCGACGAAAAACCCAGTCGATCAGAAATATCTGCCATGGCACGCCTCCTGGTTGGTAGAAGACTATGCCGCAAAATCGCGGAATTGGAAGAGGTTAGCCTTCTGGAAGTGTTGTCAGATTTTTATTGATTGATCAGTCAATCAAAATTATGCTGGATGGCATCTTCATGGAGTGATGCGATGCCCAAGGTCGGAATGGAGCCGGTTCGCCGCAAGGCGCTTGTCGATGCCGCGCTGCGCGTGATCGGCGATCACGGCTCGCTGACTGTCACCATGTCCGAAATTGCCCGGCAAGCCGGCGTGTCGCCGGCGCTGGCGCATCATTACTTTGGCAGCAAGGAACAGCTGCTGATCGAGACTGTCCGCTCTCTCCTCAAGCAGCTCCGCGACGACGTCGTGACTGCGCTGAAGGCGGTGGACGCACCGCGCGAGAAGCTCTCCGCCGTCATCCGCGTCAGCTTCCAGGCAGACCAGTTCGCGCCGGCAACAATCGCCGCCTGGCTGGCCTTCTACGCCGAGGCGCAGCGCTCCGAGGAAACCAGGCGCTTCCTTGTCATCTATGCCCGCCGTCTGCAGTCGAACCTCATCGCCAACCTGAAAGCGCTCTGCCCTTACGATGCCGCAGAACGCATTGCCGAAGGCGCGGCTGCGATGATCGACGGGCTCTACATCCGCCAAAGTCTGAGATCGGCGCCTGTCAGCATCGAGGCATCGATCGCGCTTACCGAAGACTATATCAATTCACAGCTTGCCGCCCTTGCGAAAGGACAGATCCAGTGACCCTCAGAGCCCAGCCGAAAGCCTCCCATTTCATCGACGGCGAATATGTCGAGGATGACGCGGGCAGCGTCATCGAAAGCATCTATCCGGCGACCGGCGAAATCATCGCCCGGCTGCACGCGGCAACCCCTGCTATCGTCGAAAAGGCGATCGCGTCGGCCAAGCGCGCCCAGCCGGAATGGGCGGCGATGAGCCCGACGGCGCGCGGCCGCATCCTCAAACGTGCCGCCGACATCATGCGCGAGCGCAACCGCGAGCTGTCCGAACTCGAGACGCTCGATACCGGCAAGCCGATCCAGGAAACCATTGTCGCCGACCCGACATCGGGGGCAGACAGCTTCGAATTCTTTGGCGGCATTGCCGCTGCCGGCCTCAATGGTTCCTACATCCCGCTCGGTGGCGATTTCGCCTACACCAAGCGCGTGCCGCTCGGCGTCTGCGTGGGCATCGGCGCCTGGAACTATCCACAGCAGATCGCCTGCTGGAAGGGTGCACCGGCGCTCGCCGCCGGCAATGCCATGGTTTTCAAGCCGTCGGAAAACACGCCGCTCGGCGCGCTTGCCATTGCCGAGATCCTTCATGAGGCGGGCCTACCGAAGGGGCTCTACAATGTCATCCAGGGTGACCGCGAGACCGGCCCCCTGCTGGTCAATCACTCTGACGTTGCCAAGGTGTCGCTGACGGGCTCGGTGCCGACCGGCCGCAAGGTCGCCGCGGCCGCTGCCGGCAATCTCAAGCACGTCACCATGGAGCTCGGCGGCAAGTCGCCTCTAATCGTCTTCGACGATGCTGATATCGACAGCGCCGTCGGCGGCGCCATGCTCGGCAACTTCTATTCGACCGGTCAGGTCTGTTCGAACGGCACCCGCGTCTTCGTGCAGCGGAAAATCAAGGCGGAGTTCCTGAAGCGGCTGAAGGCTCGCACCGAGGCGATCGCCATCGGCGATCCGATGGACGAGGCGACCCAGCTCGGGCCGATGGTGTCCTGGGCGCAGCGCGACAAGGTTCTCTCCTACATCGAGAAGGGCAAGGCGGAAGGCGCAAGGCTCGTCACCGGCGGCGGCATCCCGAACAACGTCTCCGGCGAAGGCTACTACGTGCAGCCGACGGTCTTTGCGGACGTCACCGACGAGATGACGATCGCCCGCGAGGAGATCTTCGGCCCTGTCATGTGCGTGCTCGACTTCGACGACGAGGCGGAGGTGATCGCCCGCGGCAACGCCACGGAATTCGGTCTCTCCGCCGGCGTCTTCACCGCCGACCTGACGCGCGCCCATCGCGTCGTCGACCAGCTCGAGGCGGGCACGCTGTGGATCAACACCTACAATCTCTGCCCTGTCGAAATCCCGTTCGGCGGCTCCAAGCAATCCGGCTTCGGACGCGAGAATTCGCTGGCCGCGCTGGAGCACTATTCGGAGCTGAAGACGGTTTATGTCGGCATGGGGCCGGTGCAGGCGCCCTATTGAGGCAGCAGGCGGCCGGTCCCGGCAGGTAGCATTCAATTTTCGCTTCGTCACGATCGGCTCACCAGCGGGCCCGAGGACGAGGTGGTGAATCGGAAAAGAAGCACATCATGCAGCAGGCAGATTTCGTCATCATCGGCTCCGGCTCGGCGGGTTCCGCCCTCGCCTACCGGCTTTCGGAAGACGGCAAGAATACCGTCATCGTCATCGAGGCGGGCGGCTCCGATTTCGGGCCGTTCATCCAGATGCCGGCGGCGCTTGCCTGGCCGATGAGCATGAAGCGCTACAACTGGGGCTATCTCTCCGAGCCCGAGCCGAACCTGAACAACCGGCGGATCACCGCGCCGCGCGGCAAGGTGATCGGCGGCTCCTCCTCGATCAACGGCATGGTCTATGTGCGTGGCCACGCCGAGGACTATAACCGCTGGGAAGAGCTCGGCGCGCAAGGCTGGGCCTATGCCGACGTGCTGCCCTACTTCAAGCGGATGGAGCACAGCCATGGCGGCGAGGAAGGCTGGCGCGGCACTAACGGTCCGCTGCACGTCCAGCGCGGCGTCTTTCGCAACCCGCTGTTTCGCGCCTTCATCGAGGCCGGCAAGCAGGCGGGCTTTGAGGCAACCGAGGATTACAACGGCTCGAAGCAGGAAGGCTTCGGGCTGATGGAGCAGACGATTTTCGGGGGCCGGCGCTGGTCGGCTGCGTCAGCCTATTTGAAACCGGCGCTGAAGCGGCCGAATGTCGAAGTCGTCTATGGCCACGCCCAGAAGGTGATAATCGAGAACGGCCGGGCGACCGGCGTCGAAATCGAGCGCGGCGGCAGGGTCGAGATCGTCAAGGCCAATCGCGAGGTCATCGTTTCGGCCTCCTCCTTCAATTCGCCGAAGCTCCTGATGCTCTCAGGCATCGGGCCGGGCGCGCATCTGCAGGAGATGGGGATCGAGATAAAGGCAGACCGGCCGGGCGTCGGCGCCAACCTGCAAGACCACATGGAATTCTACTTCCAACAGGTCAGCACCAAGCCGGTTTCGCTCTATTCCTGGCTTCCCTGGTTCTGGCAGGGGGTCGCAGGCGCGCAATGGATGTTCACCAAATCGGGGCTCGGCACCTCGAACCAGTTCGAGGCCTGCGCCTTCCTGCGCTCCGCGCCTGGCGTCAAGCAGCCTGACATCCAGTATCACTTCCTGCCGGTCGCGATCAGCTATGACGGCAAGGCGGCAGCCAAGAGCCACGGCTTCCAGGTGCATGTCGGCTACAATCTGTCGAAGTCGCGGGGCAATGTCACGCTTGGTTCCTCGGAACCGAAGGCCGATCCGGTCATTCGCTTCAACTACATGAGCCATCCCGAGGACTGGGAAAAGTTCCGTCATTGCGTGCGGCTCACCCGCGAGATCTTCGGCCAGAAGGCGTTCGACCAGTATCGCGGCCCAGAGATCCAGCCGGGCGAGGCCGTCCAGAGCGATGAGCAGATCGACGCCTTCCTGCGCGAGCACCTGGAAAGCGCCTATCACCCATGCGGCACCTGCAAGATGGGCGCGAAAACCGACCCGATGGCGGTCGTAGATCCCGAAACGCGCGTCATCGGCGTCGACGGGCTGCGCGTCGCGGACAGCTCGATCTTCCCGCACGTCACCTACGGCAATCTCAACGGCCCGTCGATCATGACCGGCGAGAAGGCTGCCGACCATATCCTCGGCAAGCAGCCGCTGCCGCGCTCCAACCAGGAGCCGTGGATCAATCCGCGCTGGGAAGTGAGTGATCGGTAACCTGCCGATCGCCATCAGACAAAGCCGATCCAGCGGCCGGCAAGGAGCGCGGATATCCATACGGCCGCGGAAAGGCCCGCCTGCAGGCGCAAGCTCAACGCGGGCGCAGAGCCTGACACGGCCCGTCGCCAGGCTGCCTGGGCATGGACCACGGCGGCGTTCAGAATGCCGAGGACCAGCAGCCCCAGCTTCGCCAGGAAGGCGGGATTTTCGGCGTATTCGATCGGCTTGACGCTGAAAAGGGCAAAGCCGGTGATAACAGCTCCCATGAGCCCGACAGCCGCGGCCCGCGACAGGAACGGGCCAACCACCGCCAGCGGCACCGAGCCGACGCAGCCCATCAGCCGCAGATCCAGCGGCAGGATCGCCCCGATCAGCAACCCGGTCGAAAGGATATGGGCGGCGTTGACGGCCATGTAGACAAGCGCCGAGCGCCGCAGCCCTGACGACAGCGGGGTTGCGGCGAGCCATTCGAGGAACTCGATCGCCATTGCTTAGTTCGTCTGGATCCGTTCCGGATAGATGTCGTAGCGCTTGTCGGCGACGGTGATCCGCACCGCCTTCATCCGCTTTTCGTCGGCCTTCAGCGAACGGTTTCCGAGGACAACAATCGGATCCCCCTTCTTCGCGGAGCCTTCGACAAAGCCCGAGCGTTCAGTCTGCCTGGGATTGCCAAGTTCGACGAGCCAGATGCCGTCGGCCGTTGTCGCAACGTCGAGCGTCGGGTGCGGGCCACCCATCGTTACCTTCTCGATGGTGCCGCGCAGCTCCGTCTGCTCACCCTCGGCCCACGACCAGCCATGGTGCGCTGCGGCTCCCGTCGCCACGCTCAGCGCGAGGATCGCACCAATTACCATCCGTTTCGAGTTGATGAGACGCATATTCGTTTCTCCCTGCCTCAGGACAGGGGCGAATTGGCGTAGCGCCAGGCAATTGAAAGCTATCTCACCAAATCTTGAAGCGGCCACGTCCGCGTGCCTGATGGCCTCAAGCAACGGGTCTCAGCATTCGCTATCGTAAAGCCTAGGCGAGCAGGCGGGTGACTTCCGCGACCTTTGCCGGCGCGACAGCATCTGCGATCGTCGTGGAGAACAGCACCTTGCGGGTCGCATCCGCCACCTTGGCGAAGACATGGCGGATCTCGCAGTTCTGCTCGCCATCGCAATCATCGCATTTGCGATAAGCGGTGATCGATAGGCATGGAAGCGGTGCGATCGGGCCGTCGATGATCCGAAGCACCTCACCGAAGGTGATCATGTCGGCCGGCTTCAGCAGCAGATATCCGCCCGACTTGCCGCGGCGACTGACGACGATGCCCTGATGCTTCAGGTCGAGAAGGATCTGTTCAAGGAACTTCTTCGGGATCTTCTGCTGCGCCGCAATGTCTGAGATCATCACCGGCTCGCCGTCATCGGCTGCCGCCAACACCGTCAGCGCCCGCAGCGCATATTTTGCCTTTTGCGTAATCATTTTTGACCGTCGACACACACATGGCGGGCGGAATCACAGACCCGCCGCAAGCAGGATCCTGTCTCTATGGCATGCGCAGCATGAACGGAATTTGAACAAGCCGGCGAAACCCTTGAGAGACAAGGTTTTTGGCCTTGTTTTTTCACGCTCGGCCAATACTGCAAATCTACGTCAAAATGCACTTGCGATGTCATCACTTCACATTTCCGATTGACAGGCAACGTGTTACTCTACTAAATCAATAGACAATTTGGCTGACCGTCGACAAACCATCGCCGGTGCGGCTGCTTTTCCGCATTGCAGCGGCCGGGGAGAGATATTTGCTCCTATCGCGCCTGCTTTCGAAATCCGTTTTTCTGTCCGATCCAAGCCCGACCTGCGATACTCCGGCCAACATCAAGGACAGGATCCCCATGACTGTTGCTGCCAATCCGAACGCTGAAGCGGAAACGCTGAACGCGAACCTCGCGAGCCTTGACCTTGCGGAGCGTCTGTCGCTCGTCGCCGGTCTTGGCGGCCGCGTCGTCTTCACCACCTCCCTCGGCATCGAGGACCAAGTCATCACCGCCGAAATCGGCAACCACCGCCTTCCGATTGACGTCGTGACGCTGCAGACCGGACGGTTGTTTCCGGAAACGCTGGCGCTGATCGACGAGACCGAGAAGCAATACGATCTTCACATCAGCCGTTACGAGCCCGAACAGGCAGATATCGATGCCTATGCCGCCAAGTACGGCCTCAACGGCTTCTACGAGAGCGTCGAAGCCAGGCATGCCTGTTGTGGCGTGCGCAAGCTGAAGCCGCTTGCGCGAGCCCTGGCAGGGGCGACGATCTGGATCACCGGCCTGCGCCGTGGCCAATCGGCCAACCGCGCTGAGACGCCGTTTGCGGAATATGACGCGGAGCGTCATCTCCTGAAGGTGAACCCGCTCGCCGACTGGGACCTCGACGTTATCAAGGCCTATGTCGCCGACAACGGCGTGCCGATCAATCCGCTGCACGCCCGCGGCTATCCCTCGATCGGCTGCGAACCCTGCACCCGGGCGATCAAGCCGGGCGAGCCGGAACGCGCCGGCCGCTGGTGGTGGGAACAGGACGAAAAGCGCGAATGCGGCCTGCACGTGGCTGAAGAGGCCTCGGCGATTGCCGCACAACAGTAACCCGTCGACTTCGGGATCGGAGCGCGGCCCGTCGCCTGCGCTCCTCGAAGTCTGAAATGCACCCATTCCGGATGCCTCCCTTCCGAGAATGATTGAAGCCTGGAGTTAGAAATGCCCGATAGCCGTCCGGATACGGAACTCAACAATCCCCGGAGCGCGAAGCCGCCGCTCGACCCGCATTTGAAGGCGCTCGAAAACGAAGCGATCCACATTTTCCGTGAGGTCGCCGCCGAATTCGAGCGTCCCGTCATGCTCTACTCGATCGGCAAGGATTCGTCGGTCCTCCTGCATCTGGCCCGTAAGGCCTTCTATCCCGGTCGCGTCCCCTTCCCGCTGCTGCATGTCAACACCGGCTGGAAATTCCGCGAGATGATTGCCTTTCGCGATGAAACCGCGAAGAAATACGACCTCGACCTGATCGAGCACATCAATCCGCGCGGTGCGGCTGAAAACATCACGCCGTTCACGCATGGCTCGGCCGCCTTTACCGACATCATGAAGACCGAGGGGCTGCGCCAGGCCCTCGACGCCGGCCAATTCGATGCCGCCTTCGGTGGCGCGCGCCGCGACGAGGAAGCCAGCCGCGCCAAGGAACGCATCTATTCCTTCCGCACGCCGGATCATCGCTGGGATCCGCGCAACCAGCGCCCGGAACTCTGGAACATCTACAATGGCCAGATCCGCAAGGGCGAAAGCGTTCGCGTTTTCCCGCTGTCGAATTGGACCGAAGTCGATATCTGGCGCTACATCCAGGCCGAAGACATTCCGCTCGTGCCGCTCTACTACGCCAAGAAGCGCCCCTATGTTGAGCGCGACGGCATGATGATCCTTGCCGAAGATCCGCGGCTGGAACTGTTGCCCGGCGAAGTGCGCCAGGAAGGCATGATCCGTTTCCGCACCCTCGGCGATTTTCCGCTGACGGGCGCCATCCCATCGAAGGCGACCACGCTCGAAGAGGTGATTGCCGAACTCGAAATTGCCACTGTCTCCGAACGTCAGGGCCGCGCCATCGACCGCGACCAGTCCGGTTCCATGGAAAAGAAGAAGCGTGAAGGATATTTCTGAGATGACCGCAGCCGTAACCGCCGCACACGCCCTCGCCGTGCCCGCCGCAGAACCCGCGACGGCGACCCGCGACTCGCGGCCGCTGCGCCTCATCACCTGCGGCAGCGTCGATGATGGCAAGTCCACCCTGATCGGCCGCCTGCTCTGGGATACCAAGGCAGTCAAGGAAGACCAGGCCGCCACGCTACAGCGCGATTCCACCGGCAAGCAGAACGATCTCGGCCTGCCCGATTTCGCCCTGCTGCTCGACGGCCTGCAGGCCGAGCGTGAACAGGGCATCACCATCGATGTCGCCTATCGCTACTTCTCGACTGACAAGCGCTCCTTCATCGTTGCCGACACGCCCGGCCACGAGCAGTACACCCGCAATATGGCAACCGGCGCCTCCACCGCCGACCTCGCCGTGCTGCTCGTCGACGCGCGCGCCGGCATTCTGGAGCAGACGCGTCGCCACGCAACGATCGCCTCGCTGCTCGGCATCAAGCAGTTCGTGCTTGCCATCAATAAGATCGACCTGACGAACTACGATCGCGCCGGCTTCGAGAAGATTACGCATGAATTCCGCGAATTCGCGCTGTCGCTCGGCGTCAAGCAGATCACCGCGATCCCGATGTCGGCCCTGAAGGGCGAGAACGTCGTTTACTCCGGTGAAGCGTCGATGCCGTGGTATGCCGGCCCGACGCTAGTCGAGACGCTCGAACTTGCGACCGTTCGCTCCTCGCAGGCGACCGGCTTCCGTTTCTCGGTGCAGCGCGTCTCCCGCCCCGGCGAAAGCTTCCGCGGCTACCAGGGCACCGTTGCCGGCGGGTCCGTCAAGCCGGGTGATAGCGTCATGATCCTGCCGTCGGGCATGGTCGCCAACGTCTCCAAGATCGTCACCTTCGATCTGGTGCGCAACGCGGCAGTCGCCGGCGATGCGATCACGCTGGTCCTCGACCGGCAGGTCGACGTCGCGCGCGGCGACATGATCGTCTCGATCGACAGCCAGCCGCAGGTCGGCCTCTCCTTCGACGCGCAGATCGTCGCACTGCAGCCGGAGGGTATCGAAGCCGGCAAGCGCTACTGGCTGAAGAGCGGCAGCCGCCGCCAGCGCGTGCAGGTACAGCCGTTGGCGCAGCTTGAACTGACGACCGGCGCCTGGGCTCCTGTCGATACGCTCTACATGAATGCGATCGGCAAGGTGCGCCTCGCCTTCGACGAGCAAGCGATCTTCGACCCCTACGAGCAGAACCGGGCGACCGGCTCCTTTATCCTGATCGACCCTGACACCAACAATACGGTGGCCGGCGGCATGGTCAGCGGAAAGCGGAGCGAGCTCGGCGGCATCCACGGCGGCGATGCCCGCGTGATCCTGTCTCTGCCGGCCGATCTCGCCGACCAGATCATGGCGAGCGAACTCTTCGCCAACCGCCGCCACGAGGCGGAGGTGCGACGCATGACTGCCGCTGAGGCGGCCGACCTCTGGTCGAACGCGGCAAGCGACATCTAGGCAAACGGAAACGGGGCCACATCGGCCCCGTTTCTCATTCTAAACTCGCCGCGTGACCCCTACCACAGTGGCATGTGGCGATTGACGTCCTTGTAGAGCAGGTAGCGGAAGCGTCCGGGACCGCCGGCATAGCAGGCCTGCGGGCAGAAGGCGCGCAGCCACATGAAGTCACCGGCTTCGACTTCGACCCAATCCTTGTTGAGACGATAGACGGCCCTGCCCTCGAGCACGTAGAGGCCGTGCTCCATCACGTGCGTTTCCATGAACGGGATCACGCCGCCGGGCTCGAAGGTGACGATCGTGACATGCATGTCGTAGCGAAGATCGGCCGTGTCGATGAAGCGCGTCGTGGCCCAGGCGCCGTCCGTATCCGGCATCGGTTGCGGCGGGTGATTTTCCTCATGCGTGAAGATCGCCGGCGGCGGCTCCTGCCCCTCGACCTCTTGGAACGCCTTGCGGATCCAGTGGAACTTCACGGGTGCAGCACTCTTGTTCCACAGCGCCCAACAGGAGCCGGCGGGCAGGAAGGCGAAGGAGCCGGGGCGCATTTGCTGTACCTTTCCGTCGAACTCGACGGTCATCTCACCGTCGACGACGAAGAGCACGCCTTCGGCGCGCTTTTCCGGTTCCGGCCGGTCGCTGCCGCCACCCGGCTGCACTTCCATGATGTACTGCGAGAACGTCTCGGAAAAACCGGTCAGCGGGCGGGAGATCACCCAGGCGCGCGTGCCTTCCCAGTGCGGGAAATAGCTGGTGACGATGTCAGTCATGACGCTGCGGGGGATGACGGCATAGGCCGTCGTGAACACCGCCTTGCTGGAGAGGAGTTCGGTCTGCGGCGGCAGGCCGCCCATGCTGGAGTAGAAGTTCGAGCTGCTCATTGGTTCACTTTTCACGGGCCGGGATTGTCAATCTGGTTTAAGCGCCGCATCTCTTCTAGGCAACCTTTAGATTGCCGTCGCCGCGGCAGACTGTCCGCGGTGCCTCGCTAGCTCAGGAGGGATTGATGAGTCTCGAAAAACTTCGGGAAGACTATGTTCAGAGGGTCAAGGAATACGAGGACAATCTCAAATCCATGTCCGAGAACGACGTCAAACACTTCCGCGCGGAGGGTGGCGGGCCGCTCTCCGATATCACCGAGCAAATCCGCAACGAGTATTATCGGCATATCGAGACCTATGCGACCCTGATTGCCGAAAATTCTCGGAGCATAGTGCGCTCGAAGCCGGAACAGCCGCTGCACCAGCGGTGCCGGATCGAAGCAATGGGGGCTGCGCGTCCGTAGCCGGGCCCGAGGGTCGGGGACCCTGGCCACTACGGGTGCTGCATCCGATTGCTGAAATGATTGGGCAGGCCGTCTTACGCGATCCTTGCAAGCCTGACATCCGTGTCATCGGCCAAGATCTCAGCCTGCGCGACGGACACGTTTGCCGACGCCATCAACAGCAGGCACAGGCCGACCGCGCGCGGTACTTCGGTTTCACCCGACGCCCAGCGACGTGTGGTCGTCTGATCGACACCAAAGAGCTTTTGGACACCAGCGGCGCTCAGTCCCGTGACGGCAACCGCAGCTTTGTATTCTGAGGTCTTCATGCACTGTTCCCCGCCCGCCGAAGCGCGCTTGTCTGATATATCTTTATGTGAAGCTGCGTACTTTAGTTCTCGCTTATTTTTATGGATACCGAAATGCGACATATGAGCCTCTGTTTGCGACAGACGATGCGACAGCCATGTCGATCTTTGATGGTGGATCCGATGCTTGCCGTAGAGTCGGTCCAGGACTCCAAGGCTGATCCCGAGAAGTCCGGATAGATCGTCGATCTTCACGAGCCGTAAATTTACTGTTGCGTACTTAACCGTTGGTCTCGTTTGTGGTCCGATCCACCCAGAAGACATGTTCTCTACCGACTATTGCGGCTACTGTTCGAGGCACCCGTTTTAACCGCGGATGGCAAAGCGATGGTCTTCAGAGGCTCGATTCAAGGAGGGTTTCGTGAAAAGGATAGTCGGCCTTGCGGCCATCTTTTGCTCGTTTTCTATTTTTGCTTTCGCTGCCGCGCCCAGTGATGTCGCCGATCTCGTCGGTACTCGCGCGACGGACGCCGTGTCCAAGATGCAGGCCCGTGGCTACCGGCACGTCAGGAGCAGCACTTGGTGGAACGCCAAGACAGGCACGTGTGTCGATGTACGCGTGTCGTTTGGCCGCTACTCGCGTATCGATCAATTGAAGCCGTCTGCATGTGGCGAAGCTTCCGCAGGATCGCCGGACTTGAGCAACGTTCCGGCTCCCGCTTTGCGCGCGTGCAGCCGACGGGCCGATCGATATCAGAGTCCCCGAGGGGGAACGAACGTCGTCAAAGCAGCCGAGCGGACCGGTCCCACCTGGCTTCTGACGATCGCGACCCGACATTACACTCTAGAATGCACAGTTACGGCTTCCGGACGCGTAATTCGGATGGACGCGAAGTAAAGAGTCAAGATCCACTGGAGATGCACCCCACATTTCCATAGCTCGTACAGCGGAGCTTCGGCATAAGCGTTTCAATTATCACTCGTACCCCAAATCGCCGCCCAATATCCAACCTGTCCAGCCAACAGAGATGACGGCATTTCGAGTTGCTCTTTCCGTGTGTCGGCGGCGCGTTTGGTCTTCGCCGTCGGCTTAAGCAAACCAAAGTCGAGAATTTGTAGCCGCCGACGGCTTTCCGACGGATTGGAATTCCAATCACCTGGTGAATCTGTTGGTGAGGTTTTTGTGCGTCCATTGGCACAAATGAAAAAAGCCCGCTTGCGCGGGCTTTTCGGCTGGTCGGAGTGGAGTGATTCGAACACTCGACCCCCACGTCCCGAACGTGGTGCGCTACCAGACTGCGCTACACTCCGTGACCAGCGGCGCCTCTATAGACCGGCCCATCTCGTTGCGCAAGCACCAAAATTCAAAAGCCGGCGCATTTTTTTTCGACAGGGCCGGCGCACCTCCTGAGAGCACTAAGTGGAGCAAAATGACACACTTGCGGCATATTTTGCGATTGCGAAGGCGGCCCGATTTTCTTTTGCTGGGTTCCGCGTTAAAGCGCTCGGCAGGACAAGCGGAAACCGCTGCAGACCAGCGATTCCCGCCGTCGAATGCGCGACAACTTTTCAAGGACGATAGAATGAAACTCCGCACCTTTGCCGCGGCTGGGCTTGCCATTGCGCTTGCCGGCTGCACGACGATTCCGACCTCCGCAGATCCGATCTCCAGCCGCTGGGTTGGCCAGTCGGCCGGCAAGTTCTTTGCCGCCTACGGCCCGCCGATCAGCGACGTCGAGAGCGACGGCGGCGTCACCTACACCTGGAAGGGCGGCTACAAGACGGTCCGCATCCCGGCGAAATACGCAGAAGGTGCAGATGGCAAGCGCGGCAAGCAGATTTCGGCGGCCCGCACGCAGTATTTCCGCTGCCAGGCCGAAATCGTCACCAACGCCGACTACACGATCCGCAGCATCCATGTCGTCGGCGATATCCCGGGCGTGAACGGCCCGTCCTATTGCGCCGAGTTCCTGGCGCCGGCGCAGCCCGCGCAGTAAGAAACGACAGAGCGAGCGTTTGGAAGGCGGCCCATTGGTCGCCTTTTTCTATATCGAGTGTTCTGAGTTGCTGCGCGGCCTCCGTTCGCGGCTGACACCGCGGCAAAAAGACTTCACCATTGCTGGAATTCAATGGCTGGGGCGCCAGGATTCGAACCTGGGAATGCCGGTACCAAAAACCGGTGCCTTACCGCTTGGCGACGCCCCACCAGAGCTTGAAAGCGGAGACCCGCTTGCCAAATCGACGCCTGCTTAGCAAAGCTCGCCTGAGGTCACAATCATTAAGTTTCGGGCCATTGCATATTTCTGTGCGCTTTTAGCGTCACCATGCTAGGTCTCGCCGCAGCCGTCCAGGACGATGGAGTAACGATGAGCCAGTACCGCGCCCGACCGCCTGCCCTCGCAACGCTGCTGCTCGACGATGCCGTGGTTCGGATCACGCGCTGGGATTTCGAGCCAGGTGCCGATACCGGCGTCCATACGCATGGGATGGGCTATGTCGTCGTGCCGATGACCGATTGCCAGTTTCTGCTGGAGGAAAAGGGCGGCAGTCGCAGGGTCGATATTGCCAAGGGCGCTGCCTACCGCCGCGACGCCGGGACCGAGCACAATGTCGTCAATGCCGGCAATCAGCTGATGTCCTTCATCGAGATCGAATACAAATAAATGGCAAGTCCCGAGTTCAATCTGGCCTTCGAGCCCGCCTATGGCCAGGCCGTGCCTGTTGCCTCAGACGTGCAGCGCATTACGGTCAACAATCCGAGCGCCTTCACGTTTCACGGCACGAACAGCTACATCGTCGGGGATCGCTCCGTGGCGGTCATCGATCCTGGTCCGGAGGACGAGGCACACTTGCTGGCATTGATGGCAGCGCTCGATGGACGCGAGGTCACCCATATC
Source organism: Rhizobium sp. IBUN (assembly GCF_000510625.1). Classification (NCBI taxonomy): domain Bacteria; kingdom Pseudomonadati; phylum Pseudomonadota; class Alphaproteobacteria; order Hyphomicrobiales; family Rhizobiaceae; genus Rhizobium; species Rhizobium sp. IBUN. Next base: position 74,319 of record NZ_AZNV01000025.1, on the reverse strand, counting down.
TTCATCAGTCATACCCATCGCGACCACTCCCCGCTGTCTCGGCGCCTGCAGGCGGCGACCGGGGCGCGGATCGTCGCCGAGGGACCACACCGCGCTGCCCGGCCACTGCATCAGGGCGAGATCAATCCCTTCGCCGAAAGCTCGGACCTGGGATTCCGGCCCGACGTCACAATCGGCGACGGCGAGACGATCGAGGGCGACGGCTGGAGGCTGACTGGCGTGCTGACGCCCGGGCATACCGCTAATCACGCGGCCTTCGCGCTCGAGGGAACTGGAATCCTGTTTTCCGCCGATCATGTCATGGGTTGGGCTACCTCCATCGTCGCGCCGCCCGATGGCTCGATGGCCGACTACATGGCCTCCCTCGACAAGCTGATCGAGAGGCACGACCGCCTGCTGCTTCCCGGACATGGCGGCCCCGTCCGCAAACCGATCTCTTTCATGCGAGCCCTGAAAACGCATCGGCGGATGCGCGAACGCGCCGTGCTCGGCCGCATCCGCGCTGGCGATACGAACATCCCCGACATGGTGAAGGTGATTTATCGCGAGACCGATCCGCGCCTGCATGGCGCTGCGGCGCTTTCGGTTCTCGCCCATATCGAGGATCTGGTGGAGCGGGGCGAGATCGAAACGGATGGACCGCCTGCCCTTTTCGGCTCCTACCGACCTGCGACGCGGAAATAGCTCACGTCGCCGCCTGCATTTGCCGACGACAAGCCTGTCATCGTCTTCGATGGCAAATATTGAGGCGGACGAGGTTAGCTGCCGGCGATGCCGAGCAATTCGGAATCGAGCGCCTTGAGGTAGTTCTCCGCGATATCGGCGCTGAGGCCGAGATCATGCGGGCCGTAGCGCGAGGCGACCCTAACGTCGACGAAGGTGGTTTCCGCTTCCTCTCGCAGGCGGATGACGATGTCGAAGCGCAGGCCGAGAACCAAGGTGCGGGTTTCGCCCTGCAGCGTTACGCCATTCGCCCGGCGAATCAGCTGCGCAACGTCGTCGTCGTAGGGCCGTGGCGTCGGGACCGGCACGGCTTCTGGCGCCTCAGCAACCGCAGCATCATCTGGCTGCGGCTTCGCCGGTCGCTTCTCAATATCGGGGCTTGGCTCGCTGTCACCGTCGGCGCGGGTAATGCGGATGCCATTCTCCTTGGCGACCTTCTTGACGGCTTCGAGCACGCGGTCGATAGCGCCGTCGTAGCGACGGCCTGTGAGTTCCGGGTAGGCTTCGAGCTGCTTTTCGCGGTCCTCGGGCGTGACCGCCGGCTCTCGCTTCAGCCAGATCTGATCTACGTTCGGCGTCTTCAGCCAGTCCGGCGCCGAGACGATATCGGTTGACACGTCATAGATCGCCGGCAGCGCGAAATAGCGTTCGGCGGCAATCCCGCCGATCGCGAGCGGAAGGGCCACATAGATCAAGGCTTTCAAGGCATCTAGCCCGCCTTCGGCACCCGTCAGCCAAAGGCTGCGCAGCCCGGCAACGGCAAGCACGGTCCCAAGCAGCGCGAAGCCCGCGGAAACGAGTAGAACCAGCACAAGGTATGGCGTAGAAAGGCCGGCGAAGCGATGACCAACCAGAGCCGCAAGGCAGAGAACCAGGGCAAACGCTGCGAAGCGCCGCGAGAAGCGGGCAGCATTTGAAACAGGGCGGTCGAAACGGATTGCCATCAAACTTACCGGTTACTCGCAAGCGGCGCGTCCCGCATGAACGCGCAAAATCGCCCTCCACTTGTTTAGTGCAAGATTCGCCTAAATTGAAACTGTTGTGTCATTCCGATGGGCGCAATCCACGGGGAAGACGACAATGGCGTGCGTAAGCATTTTCTGATATTCCTTGATTTGCAGTTGTATGGTTTGGGTCGCAACCGACCAACAGGAGAAGGGCAATGATTGCACCGGAGCCCGCATCGGGAACCCAGTCGCCGACGCTGGGCGCAGCCGATCATGCAGATCCGCTTCTGCCGATAGAGCTTCTGGAACTGGAATTGTCGCTCGACGGATACGATGGCAAATCCGACTTCTGCGAAACCGTCCGCGTAGCATCCGCCAAGGCTGGCGGAGAATTCCTGTTTGATCTTCCCGCCGAGGGATTGATGGACGATTGCAAGCGCATTGCAGTGCTGCGCATCCCGTCCATGAGCGAACAGATGCGTGTCGTTCTTGCCGTGCTGGATCACAGCGGCACGGAAATCCGCATGGAAGCGCCGGATCCTGCGACGGCCCACCTCATCCGCTTCGCCGACGCCTTCATCAAGGTTCTTGAACGGTTCTGAGCTAGAGCCTTTCGGCTCTAATCGCGTTGCGCCGCTGCTTCAGCCAGGCTGCGGAACGGGAATTTGCGCCCGCACTCACACTTGATCATGGAAGTTTCCTGATGGTTGGACGCGCGCTGGATGAAGAAGCCGCGCGGTAGATGATCGACGCTAAAGCCCGGATGCTTGCGCTTCGGATCATCCGTCTCGGACGCTTCCGCAAAGCCGGCGTTGCCGCATTGCGGGCAGGTCAGTTTCTTCGAGAATCGATCGCGTAGTGCCATGTTTATCTTCCAATGTCGTCCGAGCCGTCTTCTTACAGACGATCCTCCACAGACGGAAGGCCACAGGCGTTGAAAGCAGCGATGCAAGCGCACCGCTTCGGCCTAAGTTATTCTTTTGGTTGACTGTAACCGCCGATTGGCGTCATCTGATGGCGCAGGGTTTTGATTGCAGAGACATGTCGATGCGTACGCTCGTTTTAGCTCTCGCGCTTGCCGCGCTATCAATCGGCCTCTCGGCCTGCCAAACAATGACGCCGGAAGAGCGGCGCGCCGCCGACGAGGCTCAATGCTTACGCTATGGCTTCCGGCGCGGCACGGAGGGCTTCGCGACCTGCATGCAGCGCATCGATCTCTATCGCCGTGCCCAGGCGCGTTACGACAGCGATATGCTCATGTTGCAGATGTCCTATGATCTCGACCGTCCTTACTACGGTCGCGGATACGGGCGCCATTGGTAATCACCGCCTGCGCGGCGGCAAGCCGGGCAATCGGCACGCGGAAGGGTGAACAGGACACGTAGTCCAATCCGATTTCCTCGCAGAAATGGATGGATACCGGATCGCCGCCATGTTCGCCGCAAATCCCGAGCTTCATGTCATTGCGCGTGCGCCGACCGCGTTCGGCGGCAATGCGGATCAACTCCCCGACACCGTCGAAATCCAGCGAAATGAAGGGATCGTGCTCGATGATCCCCTTGCGCTGATAGGTCGGAATAAAGGCGGATGCATCGTCGCGCGAGATGCCGAAGGTTGTCTGCGTCAGGTCGTTGGTGCCGAAGGAAAAGAACTCCGCCGCTTCGGCGATGATATGGGCCCTGAGGGCTGCACGCGGCAGTTCGATCATCGTGCCGACCAGGTAGTCGATCCGCATGCCGGCCTCCGCCATGACGTCCCCGGCGATGGCGTCGATGCGCTCCTTGACGTAGTCCAGCTCGGAGCGCAACCCAACCAGGGGCACCATGATCTCGGGCACGACGGCAGCACCCGTTTCATGGGCTGCCGCGACCGCCGCCTCGAAAATGGCGCGCGCCTGCATCTCGACAATTTCAGGGTAGGAAATCGCCAGTCGGCAGCCGCGATGGCCGAGCATCGGATTGAACTCATGCAGCGCATCGACGCGCTGGCGCAGTGCTGCAGCGTCCATGCCCATTGCGGCGGAAACGTCGGCGATCTCCTCGTCCGTCTTCGGCAGGAATTCGTGCAACGGCGGATCGAGCAGACGGATCGTCACCGGCAGGCCGTGCATGACGTTGAACAGGCTGGTGAAATCGTGGCGCTGGACCGGCAGCAGGCTATCGAGAGCGGCGCGGCGGCCGGTTTCATCCTCCGCCAGGATCATCTCGCGCATCAGATGAATGCGGTCGCCCTCGAAGAACATGTGCTCGGTGCGGCAAAGGCCGATGCCCTCGGCACCGAAGGAGCGAGCCGCGCGCGCATCAGCCGGCGTATCGGCATTGGTGCGCACGGTCATGCGCCGCGCCCGATCGGCCCATTGCATGATGCGCCCGAAATCGCCGGAGAGCTCCGGCTGGATCATCTGCACGTCACCCTTCAACACCTGCCCAGCCGAACCGTCGATGGTGATGACGTCGCCCTTCTTCAGCGTGACGCCGACGCCGATCAGCCGCTCGTTGCGGGCGTCGATGCGCATGCCACCAGCGCCGACCACGCAGGGGATGCCCATGCCGCGTGCGACAACGGCGGCATGGCTGGTCATGCCGCCACGTGTCGTCAGAATGCCCTCGGCCGCGTGCATGCCGTGGATGTCTTCTGGATTGGTCTCGACACGCAGCAGGATAACCTTGCGCCCCTCCTCGGACGCTGTCACGGCCTCCTCGGCGGTGAAGACGATCTCGCCGGTCGCCGCGCCGGGCGAGGCCGGCAGGCCGGTGCCGATGATCTCGCGGGTAACACGCGGGTCAATCGTCGGGTGCAGGAGCTGGTCCAGTGACGAAGGTTCGATGCGAAGCACCGCTTCTTCTTCGGTGATGAGTTTCTCATCTACCATGTCGACGGCGATCTTCATCGCAGCGCGCGTCGAGCGCTTGCCCGCGCGGGTCTGCAGCATCCAGAGCTTTCCGCGCTCGATGGTGAACTCGATGTCCTGCATCTCGCGATAATGCGTTTCAAGCTCGGAACAGATGCCTGACAGCTCCTTGAAGGCATCCGGCATCAGCTTTTCCATCGACGGTCGTTCGGAACCGGAGCTGATGCGTCCCTCCTCGGTAATGCTCTGCGGCGTGCGGATGCCGGCAACCACATCCTCGCCCTGCGCATTGACGAGGAATTCGCCATAGAGCGATTTATTGCCCGTTGACGGATTACGCGTGAAGGCAACACCGGTCGCGGACGAATTACCGTGGTTTCCGAAGACCATCGCCTGGATGTTGACCGCCGTGCCCCAGCCTTCGGGAATATTGTGAAGCTGGCGATAGGTGACTGCGCGGACGCTCATCCAGCTGGCGAAGACGGCGCCTACAGCGCCCCATAGCTGCACCTCGGGATCTTGAGGAAACTCCTCGCCCAGCTCCTCCTCAATCAGGCTCTTGTAGAGCGAGACCACGTGCTGCCATTCGTTGGCGGTCAGTTCGGTATCAAACTCATAGCCGAGCCGCGCCTTCTCGTCCTCGAGGATCTCCTCGAACACCTCGTGATCGAGACGCATGACGACGTCGGCATACATCTGGATGAAACGGCGGTAGCTATCCCAGGCGAACCGTGCGTCGCCGGCATCGTGGCCGAGCGCTTGTACGGTTTCATCGTTGAGGCCGAGATTGAGGACGGTGTCCATCATCCCCGGCATCGAAACGCGCGCTCCCGAGCGCACGGACAAGAGCAGCGGCCGATCGCCCGCGCCGAACCGCCGGCCGGTAATTTCTTCGATCCCTTGAATGCCCGCGCGGACCTGTGCCTTCAGCTCTTCTGCAATCTGCCGTCCGTTCTTGTAGTAGGCAGAGCAGGCGCCGGCGATGATCGTCAGACCAGGAGGGACAGGCAGACCCAGGTTGCACATTTCCGCGAGGTTTGCGCCTTTGCCGCCCAAACGCTCGCCCTCAAGGGCACTACCCTCTGCCTGACCATTGCCAAATGTATAGACCCACTTGGTCATATTCCCCCCAACACCAAATCCGGATCAACTTAATCCCTTGGTGTTGAAATGAAAATCGACAAATGCGGCCGAAATGTTGCGGCGCACAATAACTGCGACAGACTGAAGCGATTGAGGGGAGAAAAAGCTTTGCGGGACTGCAACAAAGTCCCGCAAAGCCTTATGTCCGTCCAGCCAGGAAAACCGGACGGGGGGTTCCGTCCATACGGACTGTCAGAGCCAAAACCATATTGCTCCGAGCGCGTCGCGCAGGAAACCATGCAGCCGATACCTTTTCGCGGTAATTCGGCGACACCATGAAGCAATCTCTAATACAAGATCGGTAGGAAAACATTACCTGAATGGTGGAGTCAGCCCATTCTGGCAGACTTTTTTTGGGCTTTTCCCAGCCTTTGGCTCAGGCAATCTCGCGCAGTTGTTCGGCGGTCTGAAGATCGACCGACACGAGCTGCGATACCCCCTGCTCCGCCATCGTCACGCCGAACAGCCTGTTCATGCGCGCCATGGTGATCGGATTATGTGTGATGATCACGAAACGCGTCTCGGTGGAGGCGGCCATTTCGTCCATCAGGTTGCAATAGCGCTCGACATTGTGGTCATCGAGCGGGGCGTCCACTTCGTCCAGCACGCAGATCGGGGCCGGATTGGTCAGGAAGACGGCAAAGATCAGTGCCATTGCCGTCAGCGCCTGCTCGCCGCCCGAAAGGAGCGTCATCGTCTGCGGCTTCTTGCCCGGCGGACGGGCGAGAATTTCCAGGCCTGCCTCGAGCGGATCATCGGATTCGATCAGTTGCAGTTCGGCCGTTCCTCCGCCGAAAAGATGGGTGAAAAGGCGCTGGAACTGGCCGTTGACCACGTCGAACGCGGCGAGCAGGCGCTCGCGACCCTCGCGATTAAGGCTCTGGATCGCGCCACGCAACTTGCGGATCGCATCGATCACGTCGTCGCGTTCCTTGATCAGCGCTTCGAGCTTCCCGCTCAGTTCCTTCTGTTCTTCCTCGGCGCGCAGGTTCACGGCGCCAAGGCGCTCGCGCTCCATCTTGAGGCGTTCGAGTTCGCGCTCGACCTCGCGAAGATCGGGTGCTGCCTGCAGCGACTCAAGTCCGGCAAGCCGAAGCGCCTCGTGCGGCGCAACGTTTAGCGCCTCACGAATTCGGGCCTCGGTTTCCTGTCGCTTTTCGCGCGCCGAGACCAGCCGCTCTTCGGCGCGACCGCGGCGCTCGCGGCTTTCGGCGAGTTCGGAAAGCGCTGTCGCCGCCTTGCGGTCGGCGTCACGCTGGACGAGCTCGGCTTCAGCAAGCACATCGGCCGCGTGGCGACGTGCTTCCTCGGCCTTCTGGAGTTCGGTCAAGAGCGCGCGGCGCTTGTCGTCGAACTCATCGGGCGCCATTTCGAGCTCAGACGCTTCCTCCCGCGCCTCCTCCTCGCGGTCGCGAAGTGTCGCGATGTGGTCCTCGGCGCTGGCAGCGCGCTGGCGCCAGGTCTCGCGCTCCTGCCCGATGGCAATGATGCGGCGCTGACGGGCTTCGTTCTCGCGGTTCAGGCTTTCATGGCGTGCCCGCGCTTCTGCAAGTGCGCCACGATCGGTCGCGACTTCCGCCTGCTGCGCTCGAAGCCGTACGTCGATCGCCATCAAATCAGGGGCGTCTTCCAACTCGATCCGGGCGTTCTCTTCCTGGATCGAGAGATCTTCAAGCTGGATCTGTAGCTGGCTGACAGATTCTGCAATGACATCACGGCGGCGGATGAGATCGCCAGAGGCCCGCTCGGCCGCTGCCAGCGCTTCGCGCGCCTCGGCGAGTTGCCGCGCGGATATACGGCTCTTCTCGCGCGCCTCGGCGAGGCGCTGTTCCTGAAGTCGGATGGCATCGGCCGCACTCGCCAGGCGTTCCTCCGCTTCATCAAGTATGTCGCGGGCAAGCGCGGCTTCGCTTTCCAGTTCGGCGAGCCGGTTCTTCTGTGCCAGCCGGAGTGCCGCCGCACTCGGCGCATCCGCGCCGGTGACATGGCCGTCCCATCGATAGACGGCGCCCTCCTTGGTCACCAGGCGTTGGCCTGGCTTGAGGTCCCTCATCAGGGTTGCCGCATCCGAACCGGAGACGAGGCCGATCTGCTTCAGGCGGCGCATCAGTGCCGCAGGAGCGCGCACATGGTCGATCAGCGGCGTCGCGCCAGCCGGCAATGCCGGGTCGGCGGCACCGTCACCATGGCCGGACCAATGCACCGGCGCCTTCGGATCGAGCGGGGATTCGATGTCGTCGCCAAGGGCCGCACCGAGCGCCGTCTCAAAGCCGCGATCGACGCGAAGTTCATCGGCAACGGGTGCATATTCGCCTGCCGCGGCACCGGCAGCCAGCATGCGCGAAATGGTCCGGGCTTCCGTTTCGATGGCGTTCAGCTTCGCACGCGCCTGATCGACAGGCGATCGGGAAAGAGCCTCGGTCTGGCGGGCAGCGGCCAAGGCCTGCTCGACGCCCTGGATTGCGGCTTCCGCCTCGGCAAGAGCCTGCTCGGCCGCCTCGACCACGTCCCGCTTCTCGTCCGGATCGGGCAGGCTGGAAATCTTCTCCCCGATGGCCGACAGCTCGCGGTTGGCCTCATCCATCTGCCGTTCAAGGCGCATCTTGCGATCGGCAAGGTCGCGAATGGCGCGCTCGAGCTGGTTGCGCCCGGCTGCAGCCTCGGCGCGTTCGGCTGTCAACGCGGTAAAAGTGCGCTCACTGTCGGCGAGCTTTGCGGCAGCCTCCTCGAAGGCCTCGCGTGTCTCCTCGGCAAAACGGCCGGAATCGGCAAGGATCTCAGTGATCTCGCTCTCTTCGGCATCCAGCCGCGCCAGGATTTCGGCGTTATCGGCAACCAGCCGCTCCTCGCGGCGGATATCCTCGCCGAGCTGCGCAAGACGGCGGGTCAGTTCGTCGCGACGGCGCAGGATGCGGTTGGCATCCTCCTCGAGCTGGGTCTTGGCGATCTGCAGGCGCTGCAACGCGGCAGCGGCGCGTGCTTCGGCGTCCCGCAATTCCGGCAGCTTCAGGCTTGTAATGCCCTGAACCTTGGCGGCCTCCATCTGCATCTGCGCCTTTTCGGCGACGACGACGGTGGCCTGATTGAGCGCGCTATCGGCCTCGGCTTCGGCCTCCTTGGCCTGAACCCAGCGGATGTGCAGAAGCAGCGCCTCGCGGGCGCGTATATCCGCGGACAGCGCCTTGAAACGGCTTGCCTGGCGGGCCTGACGCTTCAGGCTCTCGATCTGGCTCTCCAGTTGAGAAGTCACGTCGTCGAGACGTTCGAGATTGCTTTCGGCGGCACGCAGGCGAAGCTCGGCTTCGTGACGGCGCGAATGCAGGCCTGATATGCCGGCTGCCTCTTCAAGCAACTGGCGGCGGGCCTGCGGCTTTGCCGAGATCAACTCGCCGATCCGTCCTTGCCCGACCATGGACGGCGAACGGGCGCCGGTGGAGGCGTCAGCAAAGAGAAGCTGTACGTCCTTGGCGCGGCTTTCCTTGCCGTTGATGCGGTAGATCGATCCCTGCTCCCGCTCGATGCGGCGCGTGACCTGGATCTCGTCGCTGTCGTTGAAGGCAGCGGGCGCCGTACGCTCGGCATTGTCGAGATAGAGTGCTACTTCAGCGGTGTTGCGGGCGGGACGATTGCCGGAGCCGGAGAAGATGACATCGTCCATGCCGGACGCGCGCATGTTCTTGTAGGAATTCTCGCCCATCACCCAGCGGAGCGCTTCGACGAGGTTCGACTTGCCGCAGCCGTTCGGGCCGACGATACCGGTCAGTCCGCGCTCGATGATGAATTCGGTGGGTTCGACGAAGGACTTGAAGCCGACGACGCGAAGCTTGTTGAACTTCATGCCGCGTCCCCGCGCCCGATAAAGCAAAAGACGGGCGTACGGCTTCCGCCGTCGCCCGTCGATCGGATACGGTTCAGATTAGAGCAGGCTGTCGATAAGGGCCGACATGGTGTCAACCGTCATGTCTCCAGAAAAGCGCTTGCCGTTGATGAGGAACGTCGGCGTGGCATTGACGCCAAACTCCTTGGAACCTCGTTCCCGCGTTGCGTTCACTTCATCCAGCAGCTTCTGGTTCGTCAAGCACTTCGTGAAGCTATCCTCAGTAAATCCAGCAAGTTTGGCCATCTGCAGCAGTGCAGCGCGGCCGTCATCGGCAGCGGCCCAGGTCTGCTGCTGCTTGAAGAGCATGGATACCATCGCGAAATACTGTTCCGGCGTGCTCATTTCTTCCGGCTTCTGCGGATTGCAGCGGGCCAGCATGAAGGCGGCAGCGGCGCGCGGATCAAAGGGGAATTCGCGGATGATGAAGCGGACCTTGCCGGTGTCGACATACTTCTTCCTGATCGCGTCGAAGGTCGTCGTGTGGAAGTGAGCGCAGTGCGGGCAGGTCATCGACATGTATTCGACGATCGTTACCGGGGCGTCTTCCTTGCCAAGCACCATTTCCGGCAGCGCGCCCGGCTTCAGCACGGCGGCCATGTCGACCTCGCCATCGGGCTGAGGCACTTCGACAGCGGCATGCGCGCTACTGAAAACCGCCAGGGTCGCGGTCGCGGCAGCCACGCCGCCCAGAAGCTGGCGTTTCGTCAGTTGCATTTCAGAAATCGGCATGAAGGTCCCCATAAATGAGAGTAGTGGCTGTGAGTCCGATATAGCGCCTCGAAGTCCTGAACAAGACACGGCTCGCGAACTTTCTTCAAAGAATTGTGACCTTGGTTGGACAGCCCGATTAAATTGCGGACAGAATTGCAGGGCCAACACTTGGAAGGCGTTAGCGACCGCGCTTGCCCAGCACGGCCGTGCCGAGCCGCTTCACGGCTTCGCGCAGCTTATCGCCCTCGATCCCCTCCATCATATCCTCCAGCTTTGCCGCAGCCGCCCCCTTCAAGGGAGGAGGCGTGCGGGAGCGCTTCACCACCGGATAGACGGGTTTCTGGACGATACGGATCTGGTGGACGGCGGCAAATCCGAAGAAGCTGTTGACGCGCTGGATCAACTCGCCTTGCGCATGGGTCAAAAACAGCGCGCGTGCGCCCTCGCAGGCGATCGTGAGCACACCGGGCCGAAAGCTGCCCTCGTCGTTGCCGCGCGCCCAGGCAATCTTTTCCGGACGCGTGCAGTCGGCGAACTCTGCACCGGCGATTTCATCCCACGAGCCGAGCAGCGCCGTGTTGATTCCGGCGCGGCGCGCCAGCACGGGATCGATCAGCCCGTTGGCCAATTCGGAGATCTGCTTTTCACCTTTGCGTGGATAACTCATCGAAACCTTCAGATCGCGCTGCGTTCAGGCACCACTGCCTTGATCGCGCGGCATTGCTTCGCCAAGTATAGGGCACTTCCCCTCACGACGGCAAATGATGACATCGACGACACTGGACGCGCCAGCCGCCAAGCCCCTTCTCGACTGGTACGACCGCCACCATCGCGATCTGCCATGGCGCGTCTCGCCGCCGATGGCGGCGCGCGGCATCAAGGCCGATCCCTATCACGTCTGGCTTTCCGAGGTGATGCTGCAGCAGACGACGGTGCCGGCGGTGAAACCCTACTTCGCCAATTTCCTGGCACGCTGGCCGAGCGTGCGCGACCTCGCCGATGCCGCCAGCGAAGACGTTATGGCGGCCTGGGCCGGGCTTGGATACTACGCCCGCGCCCGCAACCTCAAGAAATGCGCCGAGGCCGTCGCGTCCGATCATAACGGCATCTTTCCAGATACCGAGGAGGGGCTGAAGTCGCTTCCCGGCATCGGGGACTATACGGCGGCCGCGGTGGCGGCGATAGCCTTCAACCGGCAGGCAGCCGTGATGGATGGCAACGTCGAGCGGGTGATCTCGCGCCTTTACGCGATCGCTACGCCCCTACCCGCTGCCAAACCATTGATGAAACAGAAGGTGGCTCTGCTGACGCCGCAGGATCGGCCCGGCGACTTTGCGCAGGCAATGATGGATCTCGGCGCCACGATCTGCACGCCGAAGCGGCCCGCCTGTTCGCTCTGTCCCTTCAGGGGATCCTGCGAGACGCTGCGCCTGCACGATCCCGAGCACTTTCCGGTCAAGGCTGCCAAGAAGGAAAAGCCGCTCCGCCAGGGCGCAGCCTTTATTGCGGTCACCGCGGATGGTGACGTTCTGTTGCGGCGGCGCATCGAGAGCGGCCTGCTCGGCGGCATGACGGAAGTGCCGACGACCAACTGGACGGCGCGGCAGGACGGGGAAACCTCGGCCGATGCTGCGCCTTTCCCGGCTGCCTGGGAGCCTTGCGGGACCATCACCCAAGTCTTCACCCATTTCGAGCTCAGGCTGTCGATTTACCGCGTCGCGATCCCCTCGCGAATTCAAACGGATAACGGTTGGTGGGAGCCGGTTACAAATCTTGACTCGCAGGCACTGCCGACCGTCATGAAAAAAGCAATCACCGCGGCTATCCCGCTCGCGTTCAAACATGCCAAGGATTAATCGATGCCCATCGACCATATTGTTTTCGACATTGGAAAAGTACTCATCCATTACGATCCGAATATTCCGTTCAGCCGCCTCATTCCCGATGAGGCCGAACGCAAGTGGTTTTTCGAGAATGTCTGCACTCATGACTGGAACGTCGAGCAGGATCGCGGCCGCACCTGGGAGGAAGCTGAAGCCCTGCTGATCGAGGTTCATCCGGATCGCGAGGAGCATATCCGGGCCTTCCGCAAATACTGGCACGAGATGGTCCCCCTCTCCTACGACGACAGCGTCACCATCATGGAAGGCCTGATTGCCGATGGCCAGGACGTGACGATGCTGACGAACTTCGCTTCCGACACCTTCCGCGAAGCGCAGGTCCGCTTTCCGTTCCTGACGAAGCCGCGCGGCGTTACCGTTTCCGGCGACGTCGGTCTCATCAAGCCCGACATCGCGATCTACGAAACACACGCCAAGAGCTTCGGCCTCAATCCGGCGGCGACAATCTTCATCGATGACTCCGCCCCCAACGTCGAAGGCGCCAAGGCGGCCGGCTGGGATGCGGTTCTCTTCACCGGCGCCGACAAGCTGCGCGCCGATCTTGCAGCGCGCGGCGTGAGGCTCTGACGATGGCATTCGATCCGGTTGAGGAAATCAAACGCTTTCACGGCGCGATCAACGCGCTCGACTTCGATATGATCGAGGACTATTTTGCGGACGACGCGACCTATGTCTCGAACGGGGTCGGAAGCCTGTCGGGGCGGGCTGAGATCATGGTCGCCTTCCGCAAGTATTTCGAGGACTACCCGGACCAGACGGCAATCAACACGCTGGTCGAGAAGGTCAGCCCGAATGCCGGCCGCGCCGTGTGGTCCGTTCGCGCAACGCACAGCAAGACGGGCAAGCCACTCGTCCGGGAAGGCGAAGAGACGATCACCTTCAACGACGACGGTCGTGTCACTCACGTCGAGGTAACGGACTATCAGGCGTTTTGAAAGAACGCTGCGGAAAGATAAAAAGCGAGCACGAAGAAGAGCCACAGGTCGGAGAACATCGCGATCTTCCTCGACCTCTTTCTCGGCCGCTCGAGAAGATGCTTCAGACCGGCGAGCCCGTAGAAAAGGCAGGCGGTGATCGCTGCCGGGACAATCCACCGCGGCTCGAAGAGGCTGAATATGCCAAGCATGCCGATCGAGAGATTGCCGAAGCCGATCTCCTGCACCAATGCCTGCGCCTTGTGATCGGTGACACCGAAGATCGTCTCCGCAGTGAAGGCCGGGTTGATGATCTGCTTCAGGCTTGCCACGAGCAGTCGCAGGCCGACGCCCCAAAAGACGAACCATTTCCCGACGAGGAAGACGACGTTGGCGTCCGCGCTCCAATGGGCTTCGGCGGCAACCGAACCCAGCGGCAGGACAAGCATCAGCAACAGTATGATCGCAAGATACATGGCGGGGTCCTTGCCTCTTTCGGATCATCAGCCGCCGATACATGACACGGAATTGCGCTGCCGCGCGAGCCAAAATGAAGAGCGCCCGGGGTGTTGATCCCGGGCGCCAGGCCTTCTTCCGTAACTGGAGGTACAAAACACCGGAAGAAGGGAGTCTCGATCAGGTCGAGGCGCGCGTCATTCCGCCTTTGCCAGATCACTGCGGATCACGGACCGCAATTCGTCGATCGGGCGCAGGGACTGCCCGTCGTCGAAGTGCCAGAATGTCCATCCGTTGCATGCATCAAGGCCCTGGACCTTTGCCCCAAGGCGATGAATGGAGCCGGCCTCGCCACCGGAGGCGACCGTGCCGTCAGCACGAACGATCGCACTGTAGCGACGGCGCGCATCAGTCAGCACCTGGCCGGGCTTGATCAGGCCGCTTTCGACCAGCACGTTGAACGCCACGCGGACTTCCTGCTTTTTGCCGGTCATGACGGTGAGTTCAGCCTTGCCCAGCGGCTCCACCGCTTCAATGCGGGCGGAGGCCGCGTCGATGTAGTCCTGCTCGCGCTCGATGCCGACGAAGTGGCGGCCGAGGCGCTTGGCGACGGCGCCCGTCGTGCCGGAGCCGAAGAACGGGTCAAGGATGATGTCGCCGGGCTTCGAGGAAGCCATGATGACGCGGGCAAGCAGCGCTTCCGGCTTCTGCGTCGGGTGCACCTTCTTGCCGTCGTCGCCCTTCAGACGCTCGTTGCCGCTGCAGATCGGAAACAGCCAGTCGGAACGCATCTGCACGTCGTCGTTGGCAGCCTTCATGGCGTCGTAGTTGAAGGTGTAACCCTTGGCCTTGGCGTTCGGGCTCGCCCAGATCATCGTCTCGTGCGCGTTCTGGAAACGACGGCCCTTGAAGTTCGGCATCGGGTTGGTCTTGCGCCAGACGATGTCGTTCAGGATCCAGAAGTTCAGATCCTGCAGCGTGGCGCCGACGCGGAAGATATTGTGATAGGAGCCGATCACCCAGATCGTGCCCGTCGGCTTCAGGACACGGCGGCACGCGAGCAGCCAGGCGCGGGTGAAGGCGTCATAGGCTTCGAACGAGGCGAACTGATCCCACTCGTCATCGACGGCATCGACCAGCGATTGATCGGGACGATGCAGCGTGCCGCCAAGCTGCAGATTGTACGGCGGATCGGCGAAAATTACGTCTACGGAGTGGTTCGGCAGGGCTTCAAGGGCAGCAACGCAATCGCCCTTGATGATCGTGTCGATCCAGGAGTCCGGCTTTGCGGAGGCCTTGAGATCGGCAAGCGGAAATACTGACGCCATCTGGAAACTCGCTCATACACATTACGCTTTTTACTGTCTGTTATGGTTACTCAGTTTGGTTACCAAAGCCTGAAGGCATGAGCGATTTCGGGAAAATAAGTCGCAGGCGCTTTGGCGCCGAAGGAGTTGGGCAGCGGCCCCTGCCCTTCCGGCTGCTCTCGTTAGGCCGCCACGTCGTGCACCTTGCGGCTATCCGCCGGCGCTTCGCCGCGGTCATTCATGCCGTAGTCGCGGACGATGTGGCCGATGCGCAGCCGATAGTCCGCGAAGACCCCGTTGCGGCCGGCGTGCTGGGCGGCGCGGTGCGCCTCCAGGTTTCTCCACGTCTTCACAGCCTCCTCGTCACGCCAGAAGGAAAGCGAAAGCAGCTTGCCACGATTGGTGAGGCTTTCGAAGCGCTCGATCGAGATGAAGCCGTCGATCTTTTCCAGTTCACCGCGAAGCTCGCCGGCGAGATCGAGATAGGTGTGGCGTTCGCCCATGAAGGGCAGGACTTCGAAGATAACAGCGATCATGGCATCACCAGCTTTGCATGAGGAAGGGAAGTGTTTTTGAGGAAGATACGATCTTCCTTGAGAATGAAACGTTCGCGTTTGGCGAACTCGTAGTTTTCCCTGCCGAGCGTATCGGCGGCAAGACGGGCGCGATAGGCCTCGTAGGCGGCGAGGCTTTCGATATTGTACACGCCGTAAGCCGTCGTGACCGAACCCTCATGCGGTGCGAAATAGCCGATCAGGTCTGCACCGTTGCGCGGGATCGCCTGGCCCCAGTTGCGGGCATACTCGGCAAAGGCTTCCTTCTTGAACGGATCGATCTCGTAGTGGATGAAGCAAGTAATCATCGTCGTCTCCAATGAAAGAACACAAGGGGCAAAACGCCTTCAATTGGCCGCTTTTCCTTGGGTTCGGTTGGTTATTGACCGGCATTTTCGCCGATCGGCTCAATCTCTTCCTTCCGCGCGACAGGCATCTGCCGTTCGGTTCTTGAACCATTCTCCAATGCGTGACCTGATGCCGCTTCTGGCTTCGGTCACAGAGTGGCGTTCGGCTCCCGGCTTCCCATTCTCCTTGAGGAGCGCAGCCCAGTCCTGCCGGGCTCGCTAGAGTGTCATCAGGACAACCGGGATATCGTCGACGCGCCTTCCGTCGTGTTGGTGCCGCGCGGCTCATAGGCGCGCTGGTCACGCAGGATCTGGAAGGCGATCGTCAAAAGCTTGCGCGCAATGGCAACCCGCGCCTTGTTGGTCCCTCTGATTTTCAGATGCTCGTATTGGGCGCGCAGCTGCGCATCGCTGGCGATGGCAGGTGTCACCGCTTCCACGAAAGCCCAGCGCAGCCACTTGTTGCCTTGTTTGATGATCTTGCCGTGAAAGGTCTTGCCGCCACTGGAATAGGTCGACGGCACCAAGCCGGCATAGGCGGCAAGCTTCTTGGCGTTGCGGAACCGCGATATGTCGTTGATCTCCGCATCGATCAGCCGTGCAAAGAACTCGCCGATGCCGGGGATGGTCTTCAATAGCCTCACATTGCCACTGGCCTTGGTCATCGCCCGGAGCGTTGCTTCCGACTGTTTGATCCTGATGTCGATGTCGCCGATGAAGGCGAGGCCACGGTCGATCTGGATGCGGTCGATCTCAGAGACATTCACCTGCGCCAGCCGGATACGGCCGGCCTTGCCGAACAGGTCACCGAGCTTCTTCAGCTGTGCCGTCTGCTCGGGATAGCGATCGAACACCGTGACGATGCGGTTCTTCGTCATCGTCCGCAGCCGCACGTAAAACATCCGCTCGCGTAGCGCGACACGCAGCTCGCGGGCCTTGTCGCTCGGGGCCCAGGCTTCGGGCACCAGATCGGCCCGCAGCAGATGCGCCAGCACCGTCGCATCGATCTTGTCGGTCTTGATCTTGGCGTCGGCAATCGCCTTGACCTTCAACGGATGGGCGAGGACGACATCATCACAAATGTCGTCGAGCCAGTCGTAGATCACCATCCAGTTGCGCGTCGCCTCGACAACCGCATGGCTGTTCTCGCGATAGCGTTCGAGAAACCCGCCGAGTGACTGACGGTCGTTCTTTACCCGGCCGGATCTGAGCGTCTTGCCGCTGCTATCCTGCACCACCAGATGGCTATAGGATTTGTGGTAGTCGACGCCGATATGGTATTCATAAGAGGCAGTCATGCTTCCAACTCCCTCATTGAGATCTTCGAAACCCCAATAAGGTAAGCCGAAAGGCCGGAAGCGTGACTGTCCCTCGATCATCACCTGCATCTCAGTGATCCGTTCTATCGGTGGAGGCGGCGTCTTTCATGCCACCTCCTTGTTGTCTGGAGATAGTTTTCGCACATTGTCCGACGACGATGCTTCGGTTATGATCGAAGTATGAAGGAAGGACCTGATATAGCTCAGATCGGCGCACTGATCGGCGACCCCGCCCGCGCCAACATGCTGACTGCATTGATGGGCGGCAAGGCGCTGACGGCGACCGAGCTTGCAGCGGCGGGCGGTGTTACCGTGCAGACGGCGAGCACGCACCTTGCCAAGCTGGAAGCGGGCAATCTGCTCGTGCAGCGCAAACAGGGCCGCCATCGCTATTTCACGCTGGCGGATGACAGCGTCGGCAAGTTCCTGGAGAGCATCATGGGCTTTGCGGCGGGGCGCGGCCATCTGCACCATAAGCCAGGGCCAAAGGAACCGGCATTGCGCAAGGCCCGCATCTGCTACGATCACCTCGCCGGCGACTACGGCGTTCGCATGCTCGACAGCCTGATTGCCAAGGGAGCGATCGATGCCATGGGCGACGGTCTTGCCCTGACGGAGAGCGGCGAAACCGAGCTCAAAACTATCGGAATCGACGTCCACGCCCTGAAATCGTCGCGTCGGCCGCTCTGCCGCTCCTGTCTGGATTGGAGTGAACGGCGGGCGCACCTCGCCGGCAGCCTCGGCAAGGCCCTGCTTTCGAATTTCCTCGAGAAGGGCTGGGCCCGCCGCACGGCGGAAAGCCGCTCGGTGGTCTTTTCCCCGGAAGGCGAACGGCAGTTTCTTGCACTGTTTCCAGCCACCAAATAGCCGCGAACACCCGTAAAATCGAAGCCGCCCGCGACACGCAATCCAGCCATGCCCCGCTGTCGGTTGAGCTTCTGCGAGGCATCGTGTAAAGGGGCATCATCCCAAATAAGGCGCGAGTAAATGGAAGGCTTCGACCTCATTATCTTCGACTGCGACGGCGTTCTGGTCGATTCGGAAATCATCGCTGCGGATGTCGAATCCAAGCTTCTCACCGAAGCAGGCTATCCGATCAGCATCGAGGAAATGGGCGAACGCTTCGCCGGCATGACGTGGCAGAATATTCTCTTCCAGGTCGAGCGCGAGGCCAGCATCCCGATATCAGCCTCGCTGCTCGACAAGTCCGAGAGGCTCCTCGATATGCGCCTGGAGCAAGACGTGCAGGCGATAGCGGGCGTCGAAGCCGCTCTTTCGCGTCTGAAGCTGAAGCGCTGCATCTGCTCCAACTCCAGCACCGCGCGCCTCGACATGATGCTTGGCAAAGTTGGCCTGAAGCGCCTCTTCGCGCCCCACATCTTCTCGGCAAAGGATCTCGGGGCCGATCGCGTGAAGCCGAAGCCGGATATCTTCCTGCACGGCGCCGAGCAGATGGGCGTTTCGACCGAGCGTGTTGTCGTGGTCGAAGACTCCGTTCACGGCATCCACGCCGCACGCGCAGCAGGCATGCGAGTCATCGGCTTTACCGGTGCCTCGCACACCTATCCGTCACATGCCGACAAGCTGACCGATGCCGGCGCTGAAACCGTTATCTCCCGCATGAACGATCTGCCCGGCGTCGTCGCCGCGCTCGCCGAGTGGGAAGGCGCAGTGTAACTCCGGTTACTCTCGAGCAGCAGCCGCCGGAACAGTCCCCATTTGAAGTTCAGCTACAAGATCGGTCGCAGAGTCGAAACTCTGCGACCGATCTTGCTATGGGGACCGGGGTCCCCGCATAGCATCGCGACAGAACGAACTCATTCAGCTATCAAAGTAACTGTCTGTGTCTGAATGCTGGTTGTCTCGCATGACTATTTCCGTGGAATTGTGCACCCATCCCGAACTCGACGATCGGATTTCCATCCTCAGGGCGGGAGAAGAGGTTGACGCCGTCTTCGTCCGCACAGAGAGATTCAACGTCCTCGTCGACACTCTCGGAACGCCTGAGTTATGCCGGATGGCATTGGAGTTGCTTGACGAGGACATGCGCGCTCGTCCTCTCATCGTTGTCAATTCCCACATGGACTGGGATCACTTCTGGGGCAACGCCGCGATTGCCGGCAAGGCCCCGATCATTGCCCACACGGCTGCGCGTGCACGTCTGAGCGACACTTCCTGCCGTCAAGTTCTGGACGAGAAGATGCGTGAGGAGCCGCGGTTCCGAAACGTCGAACTCATCGCGCCCGATATCACCTTTTCAGATTCAATGGCCCTTCATGGCGGCGACCTCACTCTGGAGCTCATCCACACACCGGGGCACACGCCTGACCATGTTGCCATCTGGTTTCCGGAGATCCGTGTCTGCCTGGCTGCCGACGCCGTCGAGACGCCCATTCCGGAGGTCTGGAGTAAAAGCTCCAACGACCTTCGGCTGATCTGTTCATCGCTCGAACGGATCCGCGACTTGCACCCCAAGTTCGTCATCCCCGCACATGGACGGACGATCTCGCCGTCCACTGTTGACGACAACCTGTCTTATTTCCGAGCACTGGCGGCCCGGGTCGAAAACCTAAGCGCGACTGAACTCGCAAACCCGGAATTGGGAAAATTGGTGAGCCTTCGACTTCAGGATTTCGTGGCCATCCCGGCCGACATGTCGCCGGAAGCGGTGGCATTCTACGAGACGTTTCACGAAACCAATCTCGGGGCGACGATTCAAGCACGCCTGGAAGGGTTGAACGTCGCATGAGAGCCACGGCCTTGCCGATCGTCCCTTTGGTATCCTGCAATTGCTAGATTTTCAGGCTTAGCGCACCGACCATAATCTCGAAGCGCGCCGGAAGCTGCCCAGGGGCTTCGCCGTCGCTGTCGATCGGCACCGGCTCCCTGCCGATCGACCAAGCCTCGACGAGCCTTGCGCGATGGATGCTGACGAGCGGGCTTTTCAGATGGCCGCCGCTGTAGATGCTGTTCATCAGCGTCAGGACCTTCAGCCTGCCGGCGCCGCGGATGATGACTACGTCGAACAGGCCATCGGCAACATCGGCATCCGGAGCGACCTTCATGCCGCCGCCGAACCATGCGCCGTTGGCAACGGCAACCGCGGTGATCGGCCCTTCATAGATATCCTCGCCGTCCAGCCTGAGACGGATGTCGCGTGGCGTGTAACGCAGGATTTGAAGCAGGCTGTGGAAGAAGAAGACCATCGGTCCCGGCAGACGCCTGCCCTTGGGCGCCTCGTTGACGGCCTGCACGATGTGACCGGAAACGCCGAAGCTCGCGATGTTGGCGAAGTGGCGGCTGACGGTGTCCCCATCCTCGTCGTCGCAGGTGAGCAATCCGGCATCGATCTGCCGTACCGTTGGAGAGGTCAGGCGGTTGGCGATCGTAGCAGGATCGCGTGACACCGGAAAATTGCGGGCGAAGTCGCATCCGGTGCCGGTCGCAATAAAGGAGAAGGCCGTGCCCGGCCGATGCGACTTCAAAATGCCGCCGGCCACTTCGCCGATCGTCCCGTCGCCACCGACGGCGATCACCAGATCGGCGCCGTCATCCGCCAGTTCGCGCCCGAACCGTTCGGCATCGCCGTGCCCCTTGGTTTCACGCAGGCTGAGATTGGTAAATCTCGCCTCTATGGCGCGCCGCAGCGCCGACCAGAACAGCTTCTTTCCGCGTCGACCCGACGCCGGATTCAATACGATGCCGATTTTCAAGCGATCTGCTCTCCCCGCGCCGATCAGCTTAGCGATACGGAAACGTTCCTCAGGCCTTCTTCTTTTTCGTCGAAACCGGCCCTTGGTCGAAACCGATGTTCACGCGCACCATTGAGCCGGAACCGACCGGAAGCTTGATACCGTCCTTGCGGAACAGCGCCTGGGTGGCTCCGGAGCCGACCTCGACCGGGAAATTCGTTACTTCGGAATAAAGCGCATCCTCGCCGTCAAAGACCGTGATGCGAACCGGAAGCGTGACCTTACCGGGCGAACCGTTCGGGCCGGCGAGAACCCGAAGCTGGGCGACAACAGTCATCGTCAGGTTTGCATCGTTCAGGCTGCACTGGCGCGTATAGTCACCGATCGATGCCTGGAAGGCGAGTTTGTCCGCATCGCCGGTCTTGGCGCCGCCGGCATAGGTGCGGAAGATCGCGTCCTTGTCCTTCATGAAGATCTGCGGGCATGCTCCCTGGACGACAGGGGCAGTGTTGCCCGACGCGGTCTTGGCGGTGCCGATCGATGCGTTATTGGACGAGGGATTGGCCGGCGCCATCGGCATGATCTGCGCATTGCCATTCGGCTGGGCCGGTGCTGTTGCGCTGTCTCCCCCGCCCACACCGAGCGAGTTGCAGCCGGCAAGAATTGCCGCAAAAGAAGCCGAAACGATGAGACGCGAGACCTTGCCAAGCACGATTATTCCACCCTCTTCACAAAGTTTTTTGGCAGGCCCAATCACTTGATGGCAGGCCTTTCGTGACAGTTTGCGATGGTCTATATCAGCGGCGCAAACAAAAATCGATTGGGTAAGAACCGTTTTGATGCACATTTCGGGATCGCGGGCCACGGCCGGCAGGGCAAGCGAGATGCGGCGACAGGCAGACTTCCCCTCCAACCCGGATTTCCTCCGGCCGGCACATCAAGGATGACGACAGTGGATTATATCTCGACCCGCGGCGAAGCCCCTGCCCTCGGTTTTTGTGATGCTTTGCTGGCCGGCCTGGCGCGCGACGGCGGTCTCTACGTGCCGCGTAAGTGGCCGCATTTCACGAAAAAGGAAATCCGCGCGCTTCGGGGCAAGAGCTACCAGGAGGTCGCCTTTACGATCCTTTCGCCTTTCACCAACGGCGAGATTCCCGACGAGACGTTCCGCTCCATGATCGACGACGCTTATGGTACCTTCCGTCACCCTGCGATCGCCCCGCTCGTCCAGACCGGCCCGAACAGCTTCGTCATGGAGCTGTTCCACGGCACGACGCTGGCGTTCAAGGATGTCGCGATGCAGCTGCTCGCCCGGCTGATGGACTATGCCCTGGAGAAGCGTGGCGAGCGCGCGACCATTGTCGGCGCCACCTCCGGCGACACTGGCGGCGCGGCGATCGACGCATTTGCCGGTCGCGAACGCACCGACATCTTCATCCTCTTCCCGAACGGCAAGGTCTCGCCGGTGCAGCAGCGCCAGATGACAACCTCCACGGCCTCCAACGTTCACGCGCTTGCCGTCGAAGGCAATTTCGACGACTGCCAGAACCTCGTCAAAGCAATGTTCAACGATGCACCTTTCCGCGACCGCGTTAAACTCTCCGGCGTCAACTCGATCAACTGGGCCCGCATTATGGCCCAGATCGTCTACTACTTCACGACGTCGATCGCGCTTGGCGGACCGGACCGTAAGATTTCGTTTACCGTGCCGACGGGCAATTTCGGCGACATCTTTGCCGGTTACTGCGCCAAGCGCATGGGCCTGCCGATCGGCAAGCTGGTGGTCGCCACCAACGAGAATGATATCCTCGACCGCACGCTCAAGACCGGCCGCTACGAGATGAAAACCGTGAAAGCGACGACTTCGCCGTCGATGGACATCCAGATCTCCTCGAACTTCGAGCGGCTGCTGTTCGAGGCCTATGATCGCGACGCATCGAAGGTTCGCGCGGCGATGAACAGCCTCAAGCAGTCCAACGGCTTCGAGATTGCAAAGGACGCCCTCGCCTTCATCAAAAAGGACTTCCGCGCCGGGCGCGCCAGCGAAAAGCAGGTCGCCCTGACGATCAAGAAAACCCATGCCGACACCGGCTATCTTCTCGATCCGCATTCGGCAATCGGCGTCTTCGTTGCAGGTAAACACGAGAAGCCGAACGCGCCGATGGTGACGCTTGCCACCGCACACCCGGCAAAATTCCCCGCCGCCGTAAAATCGGCCTCCGGTATTGACCCCGCGCTTCCGACGTGGCTTGCTGATCTGATGCACAAGGAGGAGCGCTTTCAGATTGTGAAGCCTGAGCTCAAAGCCATTGAGACCTTCATCGGCGAGCATACTCGGGCCTAAGTAACGCAGGCGCAGAAAGATAGCCAATGACAGTTGAGTGCACCCGGCTCAAATCCGGGCTGACAGTAGTCACACAGACCATGCCGCATCTGGAAAGCGTTGCGCTGGGAGTTTGGATCAAATCAGGATCGCGCAACGAGACGACAGACGAGCATGGCATCGCTCACCTGCTCGAGCACATGGCCTTCAAGGGCACGGCACGCCGCAGCGCGCGCGAAATCGCTGAAGAAATCGAGGATGTCGGCGGCGAGGTCAATGCCGCAACATCCACCGAAACGACCTCCTACTATGCCCGCGTGCTTAAGGATCATGTCCCGCTCGCTGTCGACATCCTGGCCGATATCCTGACGGAGTCCGCCTTCGAGGAGGAAGAACTCGAGCGTGAGAAACAGGTCATCCTGCAGGAAATCAACGCGGCAAACGACACGCCTGACGACGTCGTTTTCGACAAGTTTTCCGAGACCGCCTATCGCGACCAGACCCTCGGCCGGGCGATCCTCGGCACGCCGCAGACCGTGGTGTCGTTCACGCCGCAGCAGATCCGCGGCTATCTCAGCCGCAATTACACGACCGACCGGATGTTCGTCGTTGCGACCGGCGCCGTCCGGCACGACGAGTTCGCTCGCATGGTCGAGGAGCGCTTCGCGAGCCTTCCCACCTCGCCATCGGCGACGCCCGTCATGGAGCCTGCAAAATACATCGGCGGCAATATCCGCGAGACGCGCGACCTGATGGATGCGCAGATCCTGCTCGGCTTCGAAGGCAAGGCCTATCACGCCCGCGACTTCTACTGTTCGCAGATCCTCGCCAACATCCTCGGCGGCGGCATGTCATCCCGGCTGTTCCAGGAGGTGCGCGAGATCCGCGGCCTCTGCTATTCCATCTACGCCTTCCACTGGGGTTTCTCCGATACCGGGATATTCGGCATCCATGCCGCCACCGGCGGCGAGAACCTGCCGGAGCTGGTGCCTGTTATCATTAACGAACTACACAAGTCGGCGGCGACGATCGAACAGAAGGAAATCGAACGCGCCCGCGCCCAGATCCGCGCCCAGCTGCTGATGGGCCAGGAAAGCCCCGCCGCCCGCGCCGGCCAGATCGCAAGGCAGATGATGCTCTACGGCCGCCCCATCTCCAACCAGGAGATGATGGAACGCCTCGAGGGGATCACGGTCGAGCGCCTTACGGATCTTGCGGGACGCCTGTTCTTCGATACCGTGCCGACGCTCTCGGCCATTGGACCGCTCGAACATCTGGCCCCGATGGAGGATATTACCGCGTCTCTTTCCTCGCCCGATCACCAGGGCAAGCAAGCCCTCGTCTGATCCCAGATCCATCCTGCCGGGAGTGATCGATGCCAAAATCGGTTTTTCGGTTTCTGTCGCGACAGCCGGATTCGGTCGAGCTCGAGAACGAGCACTATGTGCTGCGCCTGCCGCGCTACCAGGATTTCAACCAGTGGCACAAGCTGCGGGCGGCGAGCCGGCAGTTCTTGGAACCGTGGGAGCCGACATGGCGCCGCGACGAGCTGACGGAGGGCTCCTATCGCGCCCGTGTCATCCGCGGAAAGCAGGAGTACGCTTCCGGCCAGGCCATTCCGCTCCTTCTGTTTCACAAAAAGGGCATGACGCTGCTCGGCGGCATCACGATCGGCTACATCAGGCGCGGGGCGGCACAAAGCTGCATGATCGGCTACTGGATGGGCGAGGCTTATGCCGGTCAGGGTCATATGTTCGCCGCACTTCAATTGGTTATACCCTACATCTTCGCAGGGCTTGAGTTGCACCGTATCGAAGCAGCCTGTATTCCAGACAATGCTCGGAGCATCCGCCTGCTTGAAAAAGCCGGGTTTCAGCGGGAAGGCTATCTGCGCGGATACTTGAAAATCAACGGTCATTGGCACGACCATGTAATGTTCTCATTGCTCGCCACCGACACGGATAAAGGCAGGATAACCGACAGCCGATGACCAACAACCGCATGCTGCTCTCATCACCGGCCAGGCGATCGATCGCGGTGATCGCAGCTCTCTTGCTGTCAGCCATCCTGCTAGTGGCTGGCCACGTTCAGGCCGCCGAACCGGTCAAGATTTCCCGCGACGACACGGCACTCGACCTGACTGCCACGACGGAGATCTACGCCAACCAGGGCGAAGCCTTTCAGGTCTCGACCGCTGCCGGTGCCGACGGTATCCGTCGCCGTATTGAGGTACGTGCCAGCTCCGACAATCACCAGGGCGACTGGGCCGTCTTCGCGCTTGCCAACGTCTCCGACGAGCAGCTTGAGCGCGTGATCGTGGCCCCCCACTTCCGCCTCGTGAATTCCAAGCTTTTCTGGCCGGACCTCGGTTCGCAGCGCGTTATCGCCATTACGCCGAGCGAAGGCTTTGCGCTCGACCGGCAGCCGAGCGACGAGGCGGACGTGTTTCGCATCACGCTCAACCCCGGCGCCGTCATCACCTTCGTTGCTGAGCTGACGACGCCGGAGCTGCCGCAGATCTACCTCTGGGAACCCGACGCCTACAAGGACACGATCAACGCGTTCACGCTCTATCGCGGCATCGTGCTCGGCATTGCCGGCCTGCTGGCGGTGTTCCTGACTATCCTTTTCGTCGTCAAGGGCACGTCGATGCTGCCGGCAACGGCGGCACTCGCCTGGGCCGTCCTCGGCTACATTTGCGTCGACTTCGGCTTTCTCGGTAAACTGATCAGCATTGCGTCGACCGACCAGCGAATATGGCGCGCCTGTGCGGAAGTCGCCCTTGCCTCCAGCTTCGTCATCTTTCTGTTCACCTATCTCAACCTCAACCGGTGGCACACGCACCTCGGCTACGTGACGCTCGCCTGGGTGCTCGGCCTGGCGTTGCTTTTCGGCGTCGCGATCTACGACCCGGCAATTGCCGCAGGCATCGCGCGCCTCTCCTTCGCGCTGACCGCGACGTTGGGCCTTCTGCTGATCGTCTACCTCGGGCTCAACCGCTATGACCGCGCGATCCTGCTGGTCCCGGCCTGGGCCTTGATCCTTGTCTGGATCTTCGGTGCATGGCTGACGATTACCGGCCGGCTCGATAACGACATCATCCAGCCCGCACTCGGCGGCGGCCTTGTTCTCATCGTCCTGCTGATCGGCTTTACCGTGATGCAGCACGCCTTTGCTGGCGGCGCGTTCCAGCAAGGGCTGTTTTCCGATCTCGAGCGTCAATCGCTGGCTCTAACGGGCTCGGGTGATACGGTTTGGGACTGGGATGTGGCGCGCGATCGTATCGTCACGATACCCGATGTCTCCGTCAAGCTCGGCCTCCCGCTCGGCGCTATGCATGGCGCCGCGCGCAATTGGCTGCCGCGGCTGCATCCCGACGATCGCGACCGCTTCCGCGCGACGCTTGATGTGCTCCTTGAACATCGCCGCGGGCGACTAAACCACGAGTTCCGCATCCGCGCGGAAGACGGTCATTTCCACTGGCTTCTCATCCGCGCGAGGCCTGTGCTTGGTTCGAACGGTGAGATCATCCGCTGCGTCGGCACCATCATCGACGTCACCGAACAGAAGAACTCCGTCGAGCGGCTGCTCCACGACGCACTGCACGACAACCTGACCGGCTTGCCGAACCGCCAGCTGTTCCTCGATCGCCTGCAAGCCGTGCTGGCATTGGCGCCCGGTGGCGAGACGCTGCGCCCGACGGTGATGGTGATCGATATCGACCGCTATAAGCTGGTGAACGATACGCTCGGGATCGCCGCCGGCGACAATATCCTGATCGCGCTCACGCGCCGCCTGCGCCGCCTCCTCAAGCCGCAGGATACGCTCGCGCGCCTCTCCGGCGATCAGTTCGGTCTCATCCTGACGTCCGAACGCGATCCGACGAAGGTGGCCGATTTTGCCGATGCGATCAGCAAGGCGATCATGGTGCCGATCAACTTCTCCAATCGCGAGATCATCCTGACGGCGTCGATCGGGCTGGCCTCCTTCGTCGATCAGCAGGAAAGTGCTGCGGGCATGCTCAGCGACGCGGAGCTCGCTATGTACCGGGCAAAGCGCGCCGGCGGCAATCGCGTCGAGCCGTTCCAGCCCGCCTTCCGCGATTTCGGCGCCGACCGGCTGCAGCTCGAATCCGACCTGCGCCGCGCCATCGAGCGCAAGGAACTGTCGATGGTCTACCAGCCGATCGCAGGGCTTGAAGACGTGGAGATCGCCGGCTTCGAAGCTTTGATGCGATGGGAGCATCCGAAACGCGGCAGCATTCCGCCTTCGGAGTTCATACCGATCGCGGAGGCATCCGACATTATCGACATGCTCGGCCGCTTCGCGCTGGAGCAGGCGACGAACGACCTGATGGGCTGGGAGAACCAGACGGGCGAACTGCCGATCTTCGTCTCGATCAACCTCTCCAGTGCGCAGTTGCTTAACAACGAGCTTTTCGACGACGTCCGCTCGGTGCTGGCGAAGACCCATTGCGATCCGTCACGCCTGAAACTCGAGCTGACGGAATCCATGGTCATGGAGAACCCGGAACAGGCGCGCCTCGTTCTCGAGAAGCTGCGCGAAATGGGCCTTGGCCTTGCTCTGGATGATTTCGGATCCGGCTATTCGTCGCTTGCCTATCTGACGCGCTTCCCGTTCGACACGATCAAGCTCGACAAGACGATGGTGTGCGACACTAGCGACAAGAAGGCGACCGTGATTCGCTCCGTGATCGCCATGGCGCGCGAACTGGATATGAAGGTCGTTGCCGAGGGGATCGAGTCCAACGAGGATGCGATGGAACTCGCCAAGATGGGCTGCACCTTCGGGCAAAGCTATCTGTTCGGACCGCCGATGGCATCGGAGTCCGTCTTGCGGCTGCTGAAGGAGCGGTTCCCGCTGACGAAGCGCGCCTAGCCGACCCGCGACCCGAGCTATGCCGCTCCCTATTGCGGCGCAGCGGCTCCCGCTATCAGCTGATGCATGTATTCAAGCTTGGTGACCACCGGCGCTGAGAGCACGAACGGATAGGAATCGGGCTGTCCCATGCTGCGCTGTATCGAGTTGATCGCAACGCTGAGCGGCACCCACTCGTCGACAAGCTGATCGGCACTTGCTGCCCTGTAGGGGTCGAAATCCACCTCGGCCGCCATCTCTTCGTGACCGCGGGGATCAATTGCAACGCCGAAGGCTCGAGCGGTCTCCAAGGTATCGACAATGTGAAGGTAATGAGCAAAACACTCAGCGAAGTCCTCCCAGGGATGAACGCTGGCATAAGCACTGACGAAACTCTCTTGCCAGCCGGGCGGAGCGCCGTTCGCGTAGTGCCGTGCAAGGGCTTCGCTGTAGTCTTTGCGCTCATCGCCGAACACCGCTCGGAATCCATCGAAGGCGGTCCTATCGCGCACGAGGCGGTTCCAGATGAAATGACCCGTCTCGTGGCGGAAATGACCGAGCAGCGTCCGGTAAGGTTCGTTCATCGAGGTGCGAGCCTGTTCGCGCGTGACGTCGTCGGCCTCGGCGGCCCGAATTGCGATAAGGCCCTCCTCGTGTCCCGTCATCGCTGGCACGACGCTGCCGTCTTCCTTGACGGTGTCTTCGAGGAAGTCGAAAACCAGGCCGCCTACGGGATCCTGCGTGCGGTCCGGGTGCGGCAGCCGCCAACGCAAGAGGGAGTAGAAGAGGTGCCGCTGTGCCTGGCTGATGCGGCGCCACCGATCGACGCCATCTTGCGTCGCTGAATTCGGCACAAGCCTGTTATGCCGGCAGGCGACGCAGTAATCCCCCGCGTCTCCGTCCTCCACCAGCCAGTTGCAGACGTCGAGGCCGGCATTGGCACAGAAGCGCACCAGATCCGGCTGAGCCACGTATTGCCAGACATCGCCGTCCTGCTGCTGAACTGCATGCATGCGCAGACTATTCGACAGGAAGCCAAGGCGATGACCGCACCGAACACACTGGCGATTGTCGAAATGAACAACCTGGTCGCAGTTGTCACATACAAAGAGCCTCAACGCGCGCCTCCCTCGGGATGGGGATCAAAAACCCATCGTGC
Organism: Rhizobium sp. IBUN; assembly: GCF_000510625.1. NCBI lineage: Bacteria > Pseudomonadati > Pseudomonadota > Alphaproteobacteria > Hyphomicrobiales > Rhizobiaceae > Rhizobium > Rhizobium sp. IBUN. Next base: position 45,214 of record NZ_AZNV01000025.1, on the reverse strand, counting down.
AACATGGACGGCGGGCAATTTCCGGTCGTGGTTTCCATCAACCTGCTTCTCCTGACTGGGCCTTATTGCCCGCGCCAGCAGAGAACGCGCTTTTTTTGCAGATCGTTCCGCCGATTAGGCGTGGCCGGCTTCGGCTGAGAGCATGGCGGCATTGATACCCATTGCGGCCAGTGCTCGCTCGTACTTGTCGTCGAGGCTGCGATCGAAGATCAGCTCCTCATTCGCCGCGCATGTGAGCCAGCCATTGTTGCCGACTTCGGCTTCCAGCTGTCCCGCACCCCAGCCGGCATAGCCGAGCAGCATGGTCGCCCGCTTCGGTCCCTTGCCATTGGAAATGGCGCGGATGATGTCGAGCGTTGCCGTCATGCAGATATCGTCACTGACGGGAATGCTGGATTCGCAGAGATAGTCATCGGAGTGCAGCACGAAGCCGCGGCCGCTTTCCACGGGCCCACCCGTCTGGATCGGGCAATCATGCTGAGGAAGGAGGATAGCTTCTTCGTCCTTGATCATTTCGAGATGCAGGAGAACGTCAGTAAAGGTCAGCTCTTGCGGGCGGTTGATCACGAACCCCATCGCGCCGGCATCCGAATGGGCGCAGATGTAGATCACCGTGCGGGCGAAATTTCGATCCTCCATGCCCGGCATGGCAATGAGAAACTGGCCATCGAAGAAGCCGCGTTCTCTTTTGTTTTTCACGGTCGCCAAGGACATCACTCCTCCTTCTGCCAGACCGCGCTAGGCCCCGACACCATGAGCATGAGCCAATGTCACGGATCAATCAACTGAAAATGAAAACTTAAATGTACGCGAGTTCTAGCCGAGCATAGGGATTTTCAATACATCATTGATCCATGCAGACTATTTCACTCACCATCCGCCAATTCGGTTCCGCCCTGTGCCTGTTCGTCGCCGTGCTGCAGTTTTCTCAGCCCGCCAGGGCGGAGATGAGCGCCTGGGCCGACAACGAGGGCGGTCGGATGCGCCTGATCGCGCTTCCGCCCGATGCAAACGGAAATATTCGCGCCGGATTGCAGATCGAGCCGAAGCCAGGCTGGATCACCTATTGGCGCGAACCGGGCAACAGCGGCATCCCGCCTCAAGTCACTCTCTCCTCCGAAGGCGTGTCGCTCGACAAGATGAGCTACCCCGTCCCAAAGCACATTGTCGCCGACAAGATCGATGAGGTTGCCTACGACGCGCCTGTCACCTTCCCGCTGCAACTGACGGCGAAAGACCCTGCTCTTCATGAGCTCAAGGCAAACGCCTTTATCGGCATCTGCGAGGAAATCTGCATCCCCTTCCAGGCAGAGCTATCGCTGACCTTTAAACAATTGGCCCAGTCGCGGCCGGCCGAAGAGGCCATTCTCAGGGATGCCGAGGCAGCCTTGCCACAAGCCGCCTCCTCCGCATTCAAAGTCGACGACCACGCGCTGTCGGCCGACATGAAGCAACTTTCCCTCAGCATTACCCTGCCGGAGAGTGGCGAGAGCGCGCCTGAGGTGATCGTCACAGGCCCGAGCGGGCGCGTCTTTACCAAACAGACGGCAACCCATCGCGACGGTCGCAACTTCACGACGACGCTGTCCGTGGACAAGCTTCCCAAGGCATATGACCTCAGCGGAAAGACATGGAGCGCTCTTGTCATCGACGGCTCGCGCGCCATCGAGACACCGCTTGCCTTTGAGTGATCTCGTTCTATAGTCGCGCCAAAATCGCGGCACTAGTGCCGCCATATGACAAGGAGACGTCCATGACCATCGCAATCGGCGACAAGCTTCCTGCGGCCACTTTCAAGGAAAAGACGTCGGATGGCCCGGTCGAAATTTCGACGGAGCAGCTTTTCAACGGCAAGCGCGTTGTTCTCTTTGCGGTCCCCGGCGCGTTCACGCCCACCTGCTCGCTGAACCACCTGCCGGGTTATCTCGAGAACCGCGACACCATCCTTTCCAAAGGCGTCGATGACATCGCCGTCGTCGCCGTCAACGATTGGCACGTGATGGGTGCCTGGGCCCAGTCTTCGGGCGGCATGGGCAAGATCCACTTCCTCGCCGACTGGGACGCGGGCTTTACCAAGGCGCTTGGCCTCGACACCGATCTCTCGGCAGGCGGTCTCGGCGTTCGCTCGAAGCGTTACTCGATGCTCGTCGAAGACGGCGTCGTGAAATCACTGAATGTCGAAGAAAGCCCAGGTCAGGCTACGGTTTCCGGCGCCGCCAGGATGCTGGAACAGCTGTAAGGCTTCGAGCCTCAACCAAACTGAAAGCGGCCCATGCGGCCGCTTTTTTGTTTCGTCGTCAAAGTTCACAGCACGCCATTTTTTTGCCTCATTTGTTATAACATAACTGTAATGTTATTACATTTTGGTGTTGCTATGACTTTTTGGGAGCTTCGACATTCTTCAGGCCTGATGGCGCTCTCTGCCGGCCGTCGCGTCTTCTATGTTGCCTTGATCGGCATCCCGCTCTGGGCGGCAATCCATTGGGCGACGCTGCTGCCATGAGCGCCATTGCGATCGAGCTTGAAGATCTGACGGTCGCCTATCAGCGGCATCCAGCCGTGCATCATGTGACCGGAACCATCGCGGCCGGAAGCCTGACGGCGATCGCCGGCCCAAACGGAGCCGGCAAATCGAGCCTGCTGAAGGCGATTATCGGAGAACTCCGTCCCTCCTCCGGCATGATAAGGCACCGGCTGAAGAGCACGGATTTCGGCTATCTGCCACAGGCAGCCAACATCAACCGCCGCTTTCCTATCTCGGTACTCGACACGGTTCTGCTGGGAGCCTGGCGACAGTCTGGGGCCTTAGGGCACATTGCATCAGCGGAGTGGCAGAAAGCGCACGACGCACTGGAGGCAGTTGGGCTGGGAGGCTTCGAACGGCGCGGCATCGGATCGCTGTCGGCTGGCCAGTTTCAGCGCGTGCTCTTTGCAAGGCTGCTGCTGCAGGATGCGAATGTCATCCTTCTCGACGAGCCGTTCACGGCTATCGATGGCCGCACCACGCGGGATCTTCTGGATATCGTTGCCAACTGGCATGGCGAAGGCCGAACGGTGCTTGCTGTCCTTCACGATTTCACGCAGGTCCGCGCCCACTTTCCGCAGACACTCCTGCTTGCGCGCGACGTCATCGGCTGGGGCGCAACGGCGGATGTCATGTCCGAGGCGAACCTTCGCAAAGCGCGGGCGATGGCCGAGCGATGGGACGAGAGCGCCGGCATTTGCGAGCCCGCCAGATGACCGCCTACGATCTCCTCCTCGCGCCCTTCGCGGATTATGGCTTCATGCGCCGCGCGCTCGTCGCCTGCCTGTGCCTGGGGCTTGGCTCCGGGCCGATCGGTGTGTTCCTGATGCTGCGGCGAATGAGCCTCGTCGGCGATGCCATGAGCCATGCCGTTCTGCCCGGCGCCGCCATCGGCTATCTTATTGCCGGTTCGCTCTCGCTTACGGCAATGGGATTGGGCGGGCTCGTTGCCGGGCTTTCAGTTGCACTTTTGTCCGGCATGGTCAGCCGCGCGACCTCCTTACAGGAAGATGCGAGCTTCGCCAGCTTCTACCTCTCCTCGCTGGCGCTCGGCGTGCTCATCGTTTCGCTGCGCGGTTCGAATATCGACCTGTTGCACGTTCTCTTCGGCACCATCCTCGCGATCGATGCATCCGCCCTTTACGAGATCGGCGCGATCAGCACGGCGACGCTGGCAACGCTTGCGATCATCTACCGGCCGCTGGTCGCGGAATGCTTCGATCCCGGCTTTCTCCGAGCCATCGGCGGACGCGGACCGATCTATCACTTTATCTTCCTGCTGCTGGTCGTACTCAATCTGGTCGCGAGCTTCCAGGCCCTGGGGACGTTGATGGCGGTCGGCCTTATGATGCTGCCGGCCGCTATCGCGCAGCTCTGGTCGCCTAGCCTCCCGTCGATGATGGCAATCGCGGCGGCGAGTGCCACAGCCTCCGGCTATCTCGGGCTCATCGCCTCCTACCATCTCGAACTCGCCTCCGGACCGACGATCATCATGACGGCGGCGCTGCTTTACGCCATTTCGATCTTCCTTGCCCCGTCGGGCCTTGCCCGGCGGTATCTTCCTCGCCCGCATCTGAAGGGCTGACAACCGGAGACCCCCAATGATTTCCCGCAGACTGCTTTTCTCAATGATGCTTCCCGCACTCGTCGCGCTTTCGACGACGTCGGCTTCTGCCGCAACCCTCAAGGTGGTCGCATCGTTCACCGTGCTTGCCGACGTCGTCCGCCAGGTCGGCGGCGACCGCGTCACGGTCACAAGCCTCGTCGGCCCGAACGGCGACCCCCATGAGTTTGAACCATCACCAAGCGACGCGAAGAACCTCAACGCTGCACAGGTTGCCTTCGTCAGCGGTGAGGGTCTGGAGGGTTGGATGGACCGCCTGATCAGCGCCTCGGGCTACAAGGGCAAACCGGTCGTCGTCTCGGAAGGGATCAAGTTCCGCAGCATGGAAGAGGATGGGCAGACGGTCACCGACCCGCATGTCTGGAACAGCCCGGTCAACGTCAAGGTCTGGGTCGCCAACATCGAAGGGGCGCTTGCGAAGGCCGCGCCGGCCGATGCTGCGGCGTTCAAGACCAACGCCGAAGTCTATTTGAAGAAGCTTGATGCGCTCGATGCCTACGCGCACTCGGAGCTTGCCAATATCCCTGAGGACCATCGCAAGGTCCTGACCAGCCACGACGCCTTCGGTTATTTCGGCCGTGAATATGGCGTGCAGTTCCTCGCGCCGGTCGGCGTCTCGACGGAGAGCGAAGCTTCCGGCGCCGATGTCGCCAAGCTGATCGAGCAGATCAGGGCCGAGCACGTGAAAACGTATTTCATCGAGAATTCCAACGATCCGCGCCTGGTCAGGCAGATCGCGAAGGCGACGGGGGCAGAACCCGGCGGCGAGCTCTACGTCGAGTCTCTTTCCGACGCCAAGGGGCCGGCTTCGACCTACGAGAAGATGTTCCGCTACAACGTCGATCTGCTCGTGGCGGCGATGGCGAAAGCCAGCTGACGGCGACGGCCGGATCGCGCCAAGGCGCGGCACGGCCTCAATAGTTGAGATCGAAGACGATCAGGCCGCCCAAGCCGCCGTCGGTCGAGGACACGATGCGCTCGCCGACGCCGACGTGCTTGGGATGCACGAGGTAGACGTCGCGCGCTTCCGCGCTTTCAAAGGTGACCGCAAAACCATCGACGTAGCCCGCATGTAGCCCCTCTGGCGAGACATTCGGGCCATACTTGATGTCGATGATGCCGGGGATCACCTGCTTCAATGCGACGATCGCGTCAAACAAGGACTGCTTCTCTTCCCCTGTCATGGCAGCCTTAAGCCGCATCAGCACGCAGTGCAGGATCATGTGGTGACCTCCCGGATCCGTTTTCAGGCGAGCATAAGGAGAAACGTCGCGGGGGCAAGTGACAAGGATGTGCCGTTTTGCAGAGATCCCCATCTGAATGGCCACGGCAACACCGGCGTGCGAGACGTGACCAATTCGACGCCCTAAACCGTCGTAAACGGAACGGCGCGTCCTACATTCTCGTCTAATCTGTCGGTATCCAGTGTGCGGGGAAGAGGAGCCCCGCACGAGGCAGCATTTTCAACGGAGGAGATGGAAATGAGCAAGAACCGAGGCGTCGTCTACATGCGGCCCGGCAAGGTCGAAATCCACGACATCGACGATCCGAAACTTGAGGCACCCGATGGCCGCAAGATCGAGCACGGTGTCATCCTGAAAGTGATCTCCACCAACATCTGCGGATCGGACCAGCATATGGTTCGCGGCCGCACTACCGCGATGCCAGGCCTTGTTCTCGGCCACGAAATCACCGGCGAGGTGATCGAGAAGGGTGTCGATGTCGAGATGCTGCAGATCGGTGATCTCGTCTCCGTTCCGTTCAACGTCGCCTGCGGCCGCTGCCGCTGCTGCAAATCGCAGGACACGGGCGTCTGCCTGACGGTCAACCCGTCGCGCGCCGGCGGCGCCTACGGCTACGTCGACATGGGCGGCTGGATCGGCGGGCAGGCCCGCTACGTGACCATTCCGTATGCCGATTTCAATCTCTTGAAATTCCCGGACCGCGACCGCGCGATGGAAAAGATCCGCGATCTGACCATGCTCTCCGACATCCTGCCGACCGGTTTCCACGGTGCGGTGCGCGCCGGTGTCGGCGTCGGATCCACCGTCTATGTCGCCGGCGCCGGTCCGGTCGGGCTTGCGGCGGCTGCATCCGCCCGCATCCTCGGGGCTGCCGTCGTGATGATCGGCGACTTCAACAAGGATCGCCTTGCCCATGCCGCCAAGGTCGGCTTCGAGCCGATCGACCTGTCGAAGAGCGACCGGCTCGGCGACATGATCGCGCAGGTGACCGGCACTAACGAAGTGGACAGCGCCATCGACGCCGTCGGCTTCGAGGCACGCGGGCATTCGGGCGGCGAGCAACCGGCGATCGTTCTGAACCAGATGATGGAAATCACCCGCGCGGCCGGCTCGATCGGCATTCCCGGCCTCTACGTGACCGAAGATCCGGGCGCCGTCGACAACGCCGCCAAGCACGGCAACCTGTCGCTCCGCTTCGGCCTCGGCTGGGCAAAGGCGCAGTCCTTCCATACGGGCCAGACGCCGGTGCTGAAGTATAACCGCCAGCTCATGCAGGCGATCCTGCATGACCGGTTGCCGATCGCCGATATCGTCAACGCCAAGGTCATCCCGCTTGAAGATGCGGTACAGGGCTACGAAAGCTTCGACCATGGTGCTGCGATGAAGTTCGTGCTCGACCCGCACGGCGAAGTCGCCAAGGCGGCGTAATCAACAAGCCTCCCGAGGCTCGGCGCAGCGGGTGCATTCCGCATCCGTTGCGCCACCCCAAAATTCCTACGCGATATCCAGCAAGAGAGCCCGATGGTCGGACACCTCGGGCTGTTCAACGACGTCGAACCCCACGACGTCAACATTTGCCGTGACCAACATGTAGTCGGCGTAGCGGCCTTCCTTGGTGTAGTGCGAGGTTCGAGTATCCTTATGGCCGCGCGAGGTCACGAGGTCGGTGAGACCGAGTTCGGCAAGCGCGTCGAACATGAGGCTGTCAGGAAGCACATTGAAGTCGCCGCAGACGACGAGCGGCTCGCCCTCGCGCCATATGCGGCGGATGAGAGCGACCAAGACATCCGCCTGGCCGCGACGCGCTGGCGTGTCGCCCTTGCCGGCAAGGTCGCGTAGGCCATGCAGTTGGGCGATGGTAATCGGACGATTGGCGCGATAATCGAACAGGCGAAGGCACTGCGCGTTGCGCGCGCGGGGGTGTGCGCCATAGCCATCGCTCGAGAAGTCGCCGTGTACGAAGTCCATCGCCTGGCCAATGACCGGATGCGATTGGCGCACGAAGGTTGCAAGCCCGAATTCCGACACGACAGAGGTCTCGCCTTCGAAAAGTTCGCCCCTTGCGGTCGGCGCGTAGAGGGCATCATGGGCGGGAAGGATCGCCTTGATCTCGGCAAACAGATTGGCGCGTTGCGGCAGGATATGACTGCCGTCGCGGTAGACCAGCCAGTCACTGGAAACGGTTACCGAGCGCGTGATTTCCTGCAGGCAGAGAACATCGGCGTCGATCTCGGCGAGGTAGGGAATGAGCGGCGCATGCAGCTTTCCGCCCCATGCATTCAGCGAAACAATCCGCATCACATCCCCCCGATCTACGCCGAACGATTCCTTGCAGATTCAGGGAAACGCGCGATGTCCTTGTTTCCGCACCATTCCGAGCACCAAGTCTAGCGCTTCTTGAACGGCTCCATGCCCTTGCGGGCGAGCTCGTCGGCGCGCTCGTTTTCCGGATGGCCGGCGTGGCCCTTGACCCAGTGCCACTTGACCTTGTGGCGCTGGTTGGCGGCGTCTAGCGCCTGCCAAAGTTCGCCGTTCTTTACCGGCTTCTTGTCGGCGGTCTTCCAGCCGTTTTTCTTCCAGCCGAAGATCCACTTGGAGATGCCGTCCATTACGTATTTGCTGTCGGTGTGGAGGTCGACCTCACACGCGCTCTTCAGCGCCGTCAGCGCCGAGATGGCGGCCAGCAGCTCCATGCGGTTGTTGGTCGTCTCCGCCTCACCGCCCGACAGTTCCTTTTCGACTTCGCCATAGCGCAGCACCGCGCCCCAGCCGCCGGGGCCGGGATTTCCGGAGCAGGCGCCGTCGGTGTAGATATCGACGTGCTTCATGCCGAGAGTCCGTATTCCGCGGCGTTGGCGATCTGCCGGTGGAAGCGCAACTTGCGCAGATATTCGAGCGGGTCCTTCTTGGTGACCAGCGCCCCCTCCGGCGTCGTCAGCCAGTCGTAGAGGCGCGTCAGGAAGAAGCGCAATGCCGAACCGCGCGAAAGGATCGGTAGTGCTGCCAGTTCGGCATCGCTGAGCGGTCGGACGCTCTGGTAGCCTTCCAGCATCGCCATGCCCTTGGTGATGTTGTAGGCGCCATCCTTCTCGAAGCACCAGGCGTTCAGGATAATCGAGACATCGTAGGCCAAGAGGTCGTTGCAGGCGAAATAGAAATCGATCAGGCCCGATAGCTCGTCGCCGAGGAAGAAGACGTTGTCGGGGAAAAGATCCGCATGGATGACACCGTCAGGCAGGTCCTTCGGCCAGTGGGCCGCGAGAAAATCGAGCTCCGTGCGGATCTCGTTCTGCAGCCCCTTCTCCACCTCGTCGGCCCGAGCCTCTGACTTCTCCCAGAGTACCTTCCAGCCATCGACCGACAGCGCATTGGGCCGCTTCAACTCGAAGCCGTCGCCAGCGACGTGCATCTTTGCCAGCGCCTTGCCGACCTCGCGGCAATGCTTGGCTTCCGGCTTGCGCAGCCACATGCCTTCCAGGAACGAGATCAGCGCTGCCGGGCGATCGGACAGCGTACCAAGCAAGGCCCCGTCCTTTCGCGGCAACGGCAGCGGGCAGGACAGACCGCGAGCGGCCAGATGCTGCATCAGCCCCAGAAAGAACGGCAGATCGTTCTTCTCGACGCGCTTCTCGTAAAGGGTGAGGATCAACGGATCCTTGGTGGTGTGCAGCAGGAAGTTCGAGTTCTCGACGCCTTCCGCGATCCCCTTGTAGGAGAGCAGCGTTCCGGTGTCGTACTCCGTCAGGAACCACTTCAAATCGTCTTCGGAAATATCGGTATAGACTGCCAATTTACGTCCCACGAAAGCTTGATCAATCGAACGCCAGCGCCCCGCAGAGCGTTGGCAGCCACCGCAATCGTCCCCTCGACGACTGCTCCCCTAACCGGGATTGCGGCTCACCCGTTCACCCACGCCATATCCTCATGCGTCAGCTCTATGCTGCGCAGTTCGCGGTTGACGAGGAAATGCTCGTTTTCCTGAACCGTCTCGGCAAGCTCGACCTTGGCGTCGAAGCGCGCGCGGAAGGCCTCGATGATCTCGTTGACGATCACCTCGGGCGCCGATGCACCGGCTGACAGACCAAGCGTGGAGATCGGGCCGATCTCGTCCCAATCCAGTTCCGAGGCGCGTTGCACAAGGAGCGATTTCTTGGCCCCTGCCCGCAAAGCCACCTCGACGAGCCGCTTGGAGTTCGAGGAATTCGGCGCTCCAACGATGATGAAGAGATCGCAGCCGGGGGCTGCCTGCTTCACCACTTCCTGCCGGTTGGTCGTGGCGTAACAGATCGAGTCGGCCGCCGGTGCGGTCAGATTGGGGAAACGTTCCTGCAGGCGCGCGATCACGCCGGCCGTATCGTCCACAGACAGGGTCGTCTGCGTCACATAGCCGAGATTGTCGGGATCGGCGGGCTGATAGACGTCGGCGTCCTCGACCGTCTCGATGAGAGAGACCGTGCCCTCCGGCAGTTGGCCCATCGTGCCGATCACTTCCGGGTGGCCCGCGTGGCCGATCAGAACGACATGGCGACCGAGCTTGTTGTGGCGCATCGCCTGCTTGTGCACCTTGGAGACCAGCGGGCATGTGGCGTCGAGATAGAAGAGGTTGCGGGCGCTTGCATCCTCCGGCACGGATTTTGGCACGCCATGCGCGGAGAAGACGACCGGCTGAGCGCGGTGCTCTTCCGGGATCTCGTCGAGCTCCTCGACGAAGACGGCGCCCTTGGCTTCCAGGCCTTCGACCACATAGCGATTGTGGACGATCTCGTGGCGGACATAAACAGGCGCACCGTAGGATTTCAGCGCCAGCACGACAATCTGGATGGCACGGTCGACGCCTGCGCAAAAGCCGCGCGGTCCGCAGAGCCTGATCGTCAAGGGAGGTTTCGCCGCAATATTCATGTCTGTTCCGGTTCGTAGGGATAGGGCTCTCTAGCCCAATATAGGCAAGAATTGAAGCGATACTATTGCGCGGGACCCCGCTTACGGAAACGCGCGACTACGACGATGATGACAAGCGTTGCCGCAAGCCCAAACCATGTGAAGGCATATTGCAGATGGTTGTTGGGCAGATCGACATCGGTGACCCCGCCGATCGGCAGCCCCTTCGGATTGGGGGTATCGTCCGCATCCACGAAGAACGGAACCACCTCGGCCTTGTCGAGCCCGACGCTCGACGCCATCACGTCGAGGTCCTTCCAGTAGAAGATATTCTTGGCGACATCATTATCAGGCACCACCCAGGACGGCTTGCCCGGAAGTTTTGCACGAGCAAGGCCGGTCACCGTTTGCTGATCGGTGAGCTGGCCCTGCATCCGCATTTCCGGCTCCTTGTTGTCGTAAGGAACGAAACCTCTGTTGACGAAGAGATAGCGGCGATCGGCAAACTGCAGCGGGGTGTAGACATAGAAACCCGTCTGGCCATGCCAGGTCGCAAAGAAGTGCCGCTCCTTGCTGTTGACGTATTCGCCGCTGACCGTGATGTGGCGATAGTCGATATCCTCGCCCGTCGCGGCCATTCCTTCGATATCGGCAAGCGATGCCGGCGACGCCTGCCGGCGCTCGGTGATATTGGCCAACAGCTTTTCCTTCCAGTGCAGCCGTTCGACCTGCCAAGTGCCGAGCGAGAGGAGGATGGCAAGCGCAATGACCACCGCGATGCCGGTGAGGACCGGTCGCTTTCGGCGTGACGCCGAAACATGAAATTCAGTCACGGGAAATGCGCCCCTCGCTGGCGTTGTGGCGATACTGCATCGCGATCAGGATCCCCTTGCACCAGCGAAGGGCAAGCAGGGAGAGAATGACGGTCAGGGGGCCGAACAGCATAATGTGCAGCCAGATCGGCGGCGCGTAGTTGACTTCCAGCCACAACACCGAGCCGATGATAATGAAGCCGACGATCAAAATGACGAACACGGCGGGGCCATCGCCAGCATCGGCAAAGGCGTAGTCCAGACCACAGGCCGAGCAGCGGGGCTTCAGCGCGAGCAGGCCATCAAAGAGCTTCCCCTGGCCGCAGCGCGGGCAGCATCCCCTGATGCCTGTCTTCACCGGATCGACCGGTGGAAAATGCGCGCTGTCCTCGTTCATGCCATCCTTCCAATTGCCTATGGCCAACCTGTGCGTCTGCCTTAACTCACCCATAAAGTATTCGCAGAGGGAAAGGAAATACCTGCGCTCTTTCGCCTCAGCGATTCGCGCCAAACAGAAGAAGAAAACTGATGACATACGACAGCTCGGCCGGACAGATCGTCATTCTGAACGGCGCCCCGCGCAGTGGAAAATCGTCGATCGCCAACGCGATCCAGGAGCACTTCGACGGTCCCTGGATGAACCTCGGCGTCGACACCTACAACGACATGACCCCGGAACGCTATCTGCCGGGCATCGGGCTCCGCCCGGGTGGGGAACGTCCCGACCTCGAGGAGATGGTGCCGTTCTTCTATGCTGCGCTTTACGAGTCGATTGCAATCCATGCCGGCCTCGGGCTCAATGTGGTGGCTGACCTCGGTCATCACGACAGCTACTCTCGGCCGCTCGGTATTCTTTCCGATTGCGCGCGTCGGCTTGAGGGATTGCCGGTGCTTTTCGTCGGCGTCAAATGTCCGATCAAGGTCATCATGAAAAGGCGAAACATTCCTGCGCCCGGACGGCATACGCTGTATGTGCGCGCCGACGAACACGACGCCGTCCCCCATCCGGTCCAGCTCTGGCAGGAGCAGGTGCATATCCCCGGCATCTACGACCTGGAGGTCGATACCTCTGTATTGACGCCTTTCGAATGCGCCGAGGCGATCCGGCAACGCCTGGACCTCGGCATTCCGGAACCCTCCGCGTTCGAGCGCATCGCCGCCATGCGCTAATCCCCAAAACGAATAGGGCGGGTGCCGTGGCACCCGCCCTTTTCAAATTCCAGACAGCCCGCTCAGCCTGCCGCCAACGGAGCGCCCCAGCCGCCCCAGACGTAGATGCAGAAGAACAGGAAGAGCCAGACGACATCAACGAAGTGCCAGTACCAGGCCGCCGCTTCGAAGCCGAAATGCTGCTTCGGCGTGAAGTCGCCGCGGATCGCGCGCAGCAGGCAGACCAGCAGGAAGATCGTACCGACCAGAACGTGGAAGCCGTGGAAACCGGTCGCCATGAAGAAGGTCGCGCCGTAGATCGAGTTCTTGAAGGCGAACGGAGCGTGCGCGTATTCGTAGGCCTGCACGCTCGAGAATAGGACACCGAGCAGAACGGTCAGCGTCAGGCCCTGGATCAGGCCCCTGCGGTCGTTATGCAGCAGCGCGTGATGCGCCCAGGTGACGGTCGTGCCCGACAGCAGCAGGATGACGGTGTTGTAGATCGGCAGGTGCCAGGGATCGAGGACTTCGATGCCCTTCGGCGGCCACTGGCCACCGGTGAAGGCAACGCGCGAGGCCTGGATCGCTTCATTCGGGAACAGGCTGGCGTCGAAGTAGGCCCAGAACCAGGCGACGAAGAACATCACTTCGGAAGCGATGAACATGATCATGCCGTAGCGAAGGTGCAGCGAGACGACGCGCGTATGAGCGCCCTCATTCGCTTCCTTCACCGTGTCCGACCACCAGCCGAACATGACGTAGAGGATGAGCGCGAGGCCGATGAAGAACAGCCACGGATGCGCCCATTCGACGCCGAAGAGATGCAGCGAGCCACCGTTGAGGTAGCGCATGAAGCCAACGCCGCCGAAGGTGATGATCAACGCGCCGATCGAAGCCAGCAGCGGCCACGGGCTCGGATCGATGATGTGGTAGTCGTGATGTTTCTGATGCGCATCAGCCATGTAAGCTATCCCCGGATCTCTTCCTCTCCGCTCCGGCATCGCCGGACACGAACCTCAATCAAAGTTTCTTTTCAAGCTTTACCGTTTCACCCTCATTCGAAGCCACCGGCTTCGGACCCTCTTTAGGGTAGAACGTATAGGACAAGGTAACAGTGTGGATATCTTTCGATTCCACGGCCTTGGTAATGTCAGGGTCAATGTAAAATACGACCGGCATTTCAAGCTTTTCGCCCGGCCTCAACACAGTCTCGTTGAAGCAGAAGCACTGCACCTTGTTGAAATAGACGCCAGCTTCGCCGGGGGTGACGTTGAACACCGCCTGGCCGCGCTGTGGCTCGTTCGACTTGTTCACCGCGGTGAAATTCACCTGAACGGTTTCGCCGATGCGCGGGTTGACCTCGCGCTGGACCGGCTTGAACTCCCAGTCGAGACCCGGCGCAATGTTGGCGTCGAAGGTGACGCGCATCTTGCGGTCGAGAATCACGCTGGAGGCCTGCTCGACGCGCTGTGTCGTGCCGTTGTAACCAGTAAGCTGGCAGAACATCCGATAGAGCGGAACAGCCGCATAGCTCGCAGCGCCCATGCCGACGACGAAGGCAAGGCACATGAAAACGACGGCGCCATTGTTGCGCTGTTTCCTCGGCGTGCTCTGCATCTCGCTCATCTTACATGTGCCCCGATGTGAACTTCACTATCGTGACCGCGTAGAAGAGTACGACAAGGCCGGCCAGAACCAGGCCAAGAGCGACGTTGCGATTGCGGCGCGACTTGCGTTGCGCTTCCGTAAGCTTGACGACATCCATCAGAAAATGCCTCCCGCATGCGAAACGAGCACGGCCGCCAGCCGGTCGAACATCAGGGCGGAGAAAATTGCGAAAAGATACAGGATCGAGTAGCCGAAGAGCTTCTTGGCCGGGATCATCTTCTCATCGCCGTCCGGCATCCGCCAGACGGCGATGGAACAGTAGATGAAGATTGCGCCGAGGACTGCGGCAACCAGGCCGTAGCCGAGGCTCGCAAAGCCTAGGACAGTCGGCAGCACGCCGCACACCGCCGTCAGCACGGCATAGGCAACAATCTGATGCTTGGTGGTGCGCTCACCCGAGACATTGGGCAGCATCGGAACACCGACGGCCTCATAATCCTTCATCTTGAACAGAGCCAGCGCCCAGAAATGGGCTGGCGTCCAGAGGAAGATGATCATGAAGAGCACGAAGCTTTCGATCGTGACGGTACCCGTCACGCAGGCCCAGCCGATCATCGGCGGAAAGGCGCCGGCGGCACCGCCGATAACGATGTTCTGCGGCGTCGAGCGCTTCAGCCACATCGTATAGATCACGGCGTAGAAGAAAATCGTGAAGGCGAGGATCGAGGCTGCGAGCCAATTGACGGCGAGCCCCAGGATAACCACCGAAAAACAGGAAAGCACCAAGCCGAATGCCAGCGCCTCGCGCGGAGCGACACGACCGGCCGGTATCGGACGCTTTGCTGTGCGGGTCATGATCGCATCGATATCGGCGTCGTACCACATGTTGAGCGCGCCTGAAGCGCCTGCGCCAATGGCGATGCACAGGATGGCAATGAGACCGAGAACCGGATTGATGTGCCCCGGTGCCAGAACGAGACCGGCAAATGCCGTGAAGACCACGAGCGACATGACGCGCGGCTTCAGAAGCTCAAAATAATCGCGCGCGCTCGCCTCCGACAGGCGGAACTCGCCGTCGTGTGCAAGAGCTTTGCGATTGCCGATAACTGTCATTCTATTGTCCTGCAAACTTGTAAGCCGACCGCCGCACTGTAACACGCGGCGGTCGCGATTTCTCGCATCTTACTTGATGCGCGGGAGCTGTTCCCACTGGTGATACGGCGGCGGCGAAGACAGCTGCCATTCGAGCGTCGTTGCGCCTTCACCCCACGGATTGTCACCGGCAACGCGCTTCCTGGCGAAGGCTTCGAAGACACCGACGAGGAAGATCAGCACGCCGACGGCCGAGATGTAGGAACCGATCGAGGAAACATAGTTCCAGCCGGCAAACGCATCCGGGTAGTCGATGTAGCGGCGCGGCATGCCCGCGAGGCCAAGGAAGTGCTGCGGGAAGAACACCAGGTTGACGCCGATGAACATGACCCAGAAGTGCAGCGTGCCAATGAACTCGTTGTACATGTAGCCGGTCATCTTCGGGAACCAGTAGTACCAGGCAGCGAAGATGGCGAAGACGGCGCCAAGCGACAGAACGTAGTGGAAGTGAGCCACGACGTAATAGGTGTCATGCAGGGAGCGGTCGAGACCGGCATTGGCGAGCTGGACGCCCGTCACGCCACCGACGGTGAACAGGAAGATGAAGCCGATCGCCCAGACCATCGGCGTGCGGAAGCTGATCGAGCCACCCCACATCGTCGCGATCCAGGAGAAGATCTTCACGCCCGTCGGAACGGCGATGACCATCGTTGCGAACACAAAGTAGCGCTGCGCGTCGAGCGACAGGCCGACCGTGTACATGTGGTGCGCCCAGACGACGAAGCCGACGGCACCGATCGCGACCATGGCGTAGGCCATGCCGAGGTAGCCGAAGATCGGCTTGCGCGAGAAGGTCGAGATGATGTGGCTGACGATGCCGAAGCCGGGCAGGATCAGGATGTACACTTCGGGGTGACCGAAGAACCAGAACAGGTGCTGGTAGAGGATAGGGTCGCCACCGCCTTCCGGCACGAAGAAGGACGTACCGAAATTGCGGTCGGTCAGCATCATGGTGATGGCGCCGGCAAGAACCGGGAGCGACAGCAGAAGCAGGAAGGCGGTGATCAGAACCGACCAGGCAAAGAGCGGCATCTTGTGCAGCGTCATGCCCGGAGCGCGCATGTTCAGGATCGTGGTGATGAAGTTAATCGCACCGAGGATCGAGGACGCACCGGCAATGTGGAGCGCGAAGATCGCAAGGTCGACAGCCGGACCCGGCGTGCCGGAGCTCGACAGCGGCGGATACATCGTCCAGCCGCCGCCTGCGCCGTAAGCGCCCGCCGGACCTTCGACGAACATCGACATGACCAGCAGAAGGAAGGCCGGAACGATCAGCCAGAAGGAGATGTTGTTCAAACGCGGGAACGCCATGTCAGGCGCACCGATCATGATCGGCACCATCCAGTTGGCGAAGCCACCGATCATCGCCGGCATGACCATGAAGAAGATCATGATCAGCGCGTGCGCTGTGGTGAACATGTTGAACATCTGCTTGGCGCCGTCGATGGCGGCGTCGCCTTCATAGCCGTAAACCATCGATGCCAGACCGTGGAAGATCTGGATGCCCGGCTCCTGCAGCTCCATGCGCATGGCAACGGAGAGCGCGCCGCCGACGATGCCGGCCATGATCGCGAAGATCAGGTAAAGCGTGCCGATATCCTTGTGGTTCGTCGAAAAGAACCAGCGATTGATGAAGCTCGGCTTGTGCGAGTGATCGTGATGGTCGTCATGGGCGTGTGCGCCATGACCGTGATCATGCGAATGATCGTGTGCGGAAGGTCCAGCCATGTCCCGTTCCCTCTTCCCTTACTGTGCGACGTTTTCGGCAACGTCGACGGTCTTTGCGGGACCATCGGTTGCGGCCATGAGTGTCTTGTACGCCCCAGGCAGATCAGTAGCAGCACCGGCGAGCCACTGCTTGTACTTGTCCTCGGAAACGACGTGGATAGCGATCGGCATGAACGCATGGTCCTTGCCGCAGAGTTCGGAGCACTGGCCGTAGAACAGGCCCTCCCGCTCGGCACGGAACCAGGTTTCGTTCAGGCGACCCGGTACGGCGTCGATCTTGACGCCGAAAGACGGCATTGCAAAAGCGTGAATGACGTCGGTGGGAGCAGCCGTCACGAGAACACGGACGGTCTTGTTGACAGGCAGGACCAGCTCATTGTCCACGGCCAGGAGGCGCGGATAACGCGACTTGTCTTCCTTGCCGGCAGCGGCGCGATCCTGATCCTTCAGAAGATAGGAGTCGAAAGCGACCGGGGTTTCGCCCGAGCCTTCATATTCATAGTTCCACTGCCACTGGGTGGCCGTCGCCTTGATGGTGACATCCGGATTTTCCGGCAAAGTCAGCTGGGCGGTCAAAAGGTTAAACGAAGGCACCGCGAGGAAAAGAAGCACGAGAACCGGTCCCACGGTCCATGCGACTTCGATCAGCGTATTGTGGCTCGTTTTGGAAGGCACCGGATTGGCACCGGAGCGGAACTTCAGACAGACGACAATAAGAAGGACCAACACGAAAAGCGTGATCGGAACGATAAACCACAGGGTATATTGCTCAAACCAATGAATGTCTCGCATGATCGGCGTGGCTGCCGGCTGCAATGTTGCCTGCCACGGCTGCGGCTGGTCGGCATAACTGCCGGAAGCAAAAAGCAGACAGACCAGCGCGGTCAGAGCTGCAGAAGCCTTCTTAATCACCTTAATATCTCCCTCGAGCGCTGGTCCGTGCAAAATCGCGCACAGAATCCTTGCCATCTCAGCGCTTCAAACCACAGTTTGTCATTGATCGCAACCGCCCAAAGCGTTTGTTCGTGCGGCATTTTCGCATTCAAACAGCTTGATCCAAGCATAAAGAAACATTCCATCTTTTCGCGATCACCGACGAAATAAAGCTTGTGCAGCGCCCGACTACGCCAACATTCTCGGATAAACGTCCCATTTCCGCCGTAGTCCCCGGCTTTTCAGCGGGTGGGGCTTTTCATTTTTGGTGGCGCGCCCCAATTTAGCGGCACTGATTCGAATTGCAGAGGTTTTCATGGGTTTCCGTTCCCTCGCACGGCCGTTCGTGCTGACAGCGTGCATTGCGGCCGCAGCGACTGCTCCCGCTTTCGCCCAGCAGCAGCCCGCGCCGGCACAGCCCGCGCCCCAAGCTCCCGCCACGCAGGCAACGCCCGGCCAGACGCAGCCGCAGGCACCCGGCACCGTAAAGTCGAACCACGGCGCATGGTCGGTCGTCTGCGACAAGCCGGCCGGCGCCTCGACCGAGCAGTGCGCCTTGATGCAGAACGTCATAGCCGAGGATCGGCCTGAGGTCGGTCTCTCCGTCGTGGTGCTGAAGACCGCCGACCGCAAGTCAAAAATCCTGCGCGTCCTCGCCCCGCTCGGCGTCCTGCTGCCGAACGGCCTCGGCCTTAACGTCGACGGCAAGGATATCGGCCGCGCCTATTTCGTACGTTGCTTCGCCGATGGCTGCTACGCTGAGGTCGTTCTCGAGGACGAGCTGCTGAAGACCTTCCGCAGCGGCGCGAGCGCCACCTTCATCGTCTTCCAGACGCCGGAAGAGGGGATCGGCATTCCTGTCGACCTCAAGGGTTTCGCTGAAGGCTACGACGCCCTCCCCTGATCGTCTCGCCTTCGGGGCTTGCTCGAACCGTCCACCGAACCTACATCGGCTGATAGCATTCCTGCTTCAGCGGAGCATAAAGATATGAATACGGATCTCCTGACGCTTTTCGATGCCGACGAAGCGAAGATGCGCTCGCTTGTTGCCGAGGCGCTTTCCGGCGCTGATGATGGGGAGCTCTACATCGAACATTCCCAGGCGGAATCGCTGATGTTCGATAACGGACGCCTCAAGGGCGGCAGCTTCAACACCGAGCAAGGCTTCGGCCTGCGCGCAGTTGCCGGCGAAGCGGTCGGCTATGCGCATGCGGGCGACCTCTCCGTCGCGGCCCTGAAGCGCGCCGCCGATGCGGTTGGCGCCGTCACCCGCGGTCATGCGGGCAGCTATGCGGCGGCTCCCCAGCGGACCAACAAGAAGCTCTATTCCGACGAGAACCCGATCGGCACGCCGACCTTCGAAGAGAAGGTCAAGGTGTTACAGGACATCGACGCCTATCTGCGCGGCAAGGACGCCAAGGTGCGCCAGGTGACCGCATCGATCGCCGCCAGCTGGCAGGTTGTCGATATTCTGCGCGCCGATGGTCACCGCGTTCGCGATATCCGGCCGATGACGCGTATCAACATCTCGGTCATTGCAGGCGAAGGCGACCGCCAGGAGAGCGGTTCCTACGGCAGCGGCGGCCGCATCGGTTTTGGCGATTTCATCGCCGAGGACAACTGGCAATACGGCGCCGACGAAGCCTTGCGGCAAGCGCTGGTGAACCTGGAGGCGATCGAGGCGCCCGCCGGCACCATGGACGTCGTGCTTGGTTCCGGCTGGCCGGGTGTCATGTTGCACGAAGCGGTAGGCCACGGTCTCGAAGGCGATTTCAACCGGAAAAAGACCTCGGCCTTTGCCGGTCTCCTCGGCCAGATGGTTGCGGCGCCCGGCGTCACAGTCGTTGACGACGGTACGATCGACAACCGCCGCGGCTCGATCACCATCGATGACGAGGGCACGCCGTCCGGCTACAACGTGCTGATCGAAAACGGCAAGCTGGTCGGGTACATGCAGGACCGACAGAACGCCCGCCTGATGGGCATGACACCGACGGGCAACGGCCGTCGGCAGGGCTATGCCCACGTTCCAATGCCCCGCATGACCAACACCTACATGCTGGGTGGCGACAAGACGCCGGAGGAAATCATTTCCTCCGTCAAGAGGGGCATTTACGCGGTTTCGTTCGGCGGCGGCCAGGTGGATATCACATCGGGCAAGTTCGTGTTCGGCTGCACGGAGGCCTACCTGATCGACAACGGCAAGATTGGCGCCCCGATCAAGGGCGCGATGCTGATCGGCAACGGGCCGGACGCCATGAAGCGTGTTTCAATGGTCGGCAATGACATGAAGCTCGACACCGGGATCGGCAATTGCGGCAAGGCTGGGCAATGGGTTCCGGTTGGTGTCGGCCAGCCGCACCTCAGGATGGATCAGATCACCGTCGGCGGCACGAAAGCCTAGTCTAGAACGAGCAGCGGCGATGAGCGAAATCGAAATCAGACCTTTCGTTGCCTCCGATATCGATGATGTTTTCGCGGTGATCCTGCCGATCCAGCGCGAGGAATTCGGCATCGCGATCACGGCCGACGACCAGCCTGATCTCGCCGCCATTCCTGATTTCTATCAATCCGGAAAAGGTCAGTTCTGGGTGGCGGTGCGCAATGGCCAGATCGTCGGCACGATCGGGCTGAAGGACATCGGCAACAGCCAGACGGCGCTGCGCAAGATGTTTGTTGCTGCCGATGTGCGCGGTCGCGAACATGGAGTCGCAGCCCGTCTTCTTGCCGGGTTGGTTGACCATGCGGAGGCTTAGGGGATCAAAGACATCTTCCTTGGGACCACGGACAAATTCCTCGCCGCCCACCGGTTCTACGAGAAGAATGGATTCGCCGAAGTTTCGAAAAGTGAGCTTCCGCCATCGTTCCCACTGATGGCCGTGGACAGCAAATTCTATCGGCGCAGGATCACTGCAGCCTAGCGCTGCTCTGGCCGGAAGAGCCATTTGCGCTTGATTGCCGCTGAGAGATCCAGATCGTTCCTGTGCGCGAAAAGAAGGATGTGGCCGAGGACATCGGCCGCCTCGTCGGCAAGGTCCAGCCGTAGCTCCTCATCCGACCTGCCCTTTTTGCGCCCTCTCCCGCTGACACGGTTCCAAGCCTGGGTAAGCTCGCCGATTTCCTCCTGAAGCTTCAGCAGAAACCAGTCGGCGTCGCGCTCGATGCCGTTGGCATCGGCGTAGTTCCGCGACGCACGCTCCTTTTGTTTACAAAGGAGAACCCTGATTCTGTCGGAAAGTCGAGATGGATCAGCCGTGATCGGGCAACAGCATGCAGTCGTAGGAACGCTGCTTCAGCGCGTCGCAGGCAGATGTAGCGGCCTCGCGGCTCTGAAAGCCGATAAAGCGAGCGCGATAGACCTTGTTCGCGCCATTGCCGACGGCCTCGGTATAAGGCGATGCGGCCTTCAGTGCCGCACCACCTTCGGCCTTGGCCTGGGCCAGAAGGGCACGGGCGGCATCGTCGCTCGATGCAGCCGAGATCTGGATCTGCCAGTCGCCGGATGCCGACGGCGCGCCTGCGGACTTGGCGGCGATCTTGCCGGCATTGGCGGGTTCGGCGGCGGCGAACGGGCGCTCCAACGGTACAGTCGTATCGCTCAGAAAGCCGAGCGCCTTCGGCGCGAGATCATTGGTGCGCGGCGCAGTTCCCGGGATCGGGAGATCTGCATCAGCGGCAGCCGAAGCAACTTCGACTGTCTGGCGCGAGTTGGTGCTCGCGACGAGGTTGCCGCCCGCCGAGCGGCCAAGATACTTGTCGAGCAGACCGGCCATTTTGGCGTCGCGGCTGCGGGCAGTGCGGCCACCGAGCACGACGCCGACGACCCGGCGGTCGCCATCCTTGACAGCGCTGACCAGATTGAAGCCAGACGCGTTGGTATAACCCGTCTTGATGCCGTCCATGCCCTGGTAGCGGTACATCAGATTGTTGTGGCCGCGGATCGTGCGCCCACGGAACGTGAAGCTCGCCGTCGAGAACAGGCGGTATTCGCTCGGGAAATTCCGCATCAGCGCCACGGCAAGCGTGGACATGTCCCGCGCCGTAGTGACCTGCCGACCATCCGGAAGGCCGGAGGCATTGTAGAAGGCCGTACGGCGCATGCCAAGCTGCCGCGCCTTCTGCGTCATCATGGCTGCAAAGTTGGCTTCGGAACCGCCGAGCTTCTCGGCCATGGCTGCGGCAGCATCGTTGGCCGACTTGGTGATCATGCCGAGGATTGCTTCTTGAACGGTGATGGAATCGCCCGCGCGAACGCCGAGCTTTGTCGGCGGCCGCGAGGCGGCGTATCTCGACATGACAAGCGGAGTGTTCCAGCTGATCTTGCCGCGCTTGATCGCCTCGAAGGCCATATAAATGGTCATCATCTTCGTCAGCGACGCGGGATGATTCAGCACATCGGCGTTCTCGGCACTGAGCACCTTGCCGGTTCGGGCATCCAGGATCAGGGAGGCGCTGCCTGCCATCGCGGTCAACGGCGCCGCAACGACGAGCGTCGCTGTCATAATCGCGGCCAACAGCTTCTTCATGAAATTTCCCCTCAATGAACGAATAGCCGGCGCCATTCGGATTTGTCCCGTTCCACTACAGCAGTCGCCGATATGGCGCGACTTTGCGGCAACCGGTACCATTTTTGTCAAGTTTTACCTTTCATAGTGAAAATCCCGTAAAGAGGACACTCAAAAATCTTCATTCAGCAACACTTAACCGCAGGCTTGCTAGTTTCGCGGCTCCAGAAACCAGCGAGCAGTTGAGATGGCGGCGAGTATCAAAGGGCTTGCAAAGCAGATTGCGATTGCAGGCGGTCTTGAGACGGCCAACCTCCTGCGCGCAGCAGGCGTGATGCGCGGCGCGCGCGGACTTGGGGCCATCTGCACGCTCCATCATGTCCGTCCACGCGAGGAAACCGCTTTCGCGCCGAACGCGCACCTGGAAATCACGCCGGTATTCCTCGATCTCGTTCTCGATCGCCTGAAGAGCGACGGCTATCGTTTCGTGGCGCTCCACGAGATTCCAGCGCTGCTTTCGCAAACCGGGTCGAGCCAGCCCTTTGCCGCCTTCACGCTCGATGACGGCTACCGCAACAATCTCGTCTACGCCCTGCCCATCTTCGAAAAGTACGATGCGCCTTTCACGGTATTCGTCGCCAAGGGCCTCGCCGAACGCACGCATACGATCTGGTGGGAGACGCTGGCAGCGCTTCTTCGGAGAGAGGAGAGGCTCGGCTTCGATTTCGGTAGTGGCCACGAGATGCTTGACATCACGACGACCGAAGCAAAGGGCCGCGCTTTCGCGCGCATCGCCAACCATCTTCATCGACATGACGAACGCGCCGCCGTCGCGGCCATCGACCTGATGGCGCGAAAGCACGAGATCGATCCGGACGAAATCGTCGACGATCTCGTCATGACACCGGCGGAATTCAATCTGCTTGAGGCGAGCCCCCTCGCCTCACTCGGCGCCCATACAATCAGCCACCGGGCGATCTCACGCCTCTCCGATCAGGAGGTTCGCGACGAGATGGAGGTGTCCCGCGACTACGTTGCAGCGATCACCGGACACCGGCCGAGCTCCTTCGCCTACCCTTATGGCACGCGCGAGGCCGTAACCCAGAGACAGGCACAGATCGCGCGCGAAGTCGGTTTCGACCTCGCGGTGACGACACAGGCGGGTGTTGTCACGAAGCGCTCGCTCAACAACATGACCTATCTGCCGAGGCTTTCGATCAACGGTCTCTATCAAAAGGTGCGGTACGTGTCCGGCCTTGCCTCCGGTATTCCGTTTCGGTTTGCGCCACACAGGAGCTGAACGCTTCACGGATACATGCGAACCTTCGTCCAATCGCCTTCCGGCGAACCCCGGCGAAACTCGATACGATCATGCAGGCGGAACTTCTGGTCCTTCCAGAACTCGATCGACACCGGCCGGATCCGAAAGCCCGACCAATGCGCAGGACGCGGGATCTCGCCGATCGCGTAGCGGGCGGTGTATTCGGCAACAGCTTTCTCAAGCGCGAACCGGCTCTCCAGCGGCCGCGACTGCTTCGACGCCCAGGCGCCAATCCGGCTGCCGCGGGCGCGCGTCTTGAAGTAAGCGTCTGCTTCTTCGTCCGTCACAACTTCGACAGGCCCGCGCAACCGAACCTGGCGGCGCAGCGTTTTCCAGTGGAAACACATGGCCGCCTTCTTCTGTCCGAGAATTTCCTGGCCTTTCTGGCTCTCGAAATTCGTGTAGAAGACAAAGCCGTCGTGATCGAATCCCTTAAGGAGTACCATGCGGACGTTGGGAAGGCCGTCCTCGTCGACCGTCGCAAGCGCTACCGCATTCGGGTCATTGATCTCGGAAGCTTCTGCCTCTTTCAGCCACTCCGAGAAAAGATCGAAGGGTTCGTTTCGCTCGGTGAAGTCACCGCTTGTTAACTCATTTGCCGACATATTAGCTCAAATGCCCCGGGTTTATTCGAAGTTTGCCCAGCTTTTAGCTACTGGACAGGACGCAGGGTGGAAGTCATAGCAAAGTCAGATCGCCATACAAAGGGTCTGCTGCGTCGCAGCGCGGACCTATGCGTTGTCGGTACGGCGGTGCTCTCCCTCTCCGCCTGCGTCTCCAGCGGATTGGACCTCTTCAGCAGCTCGAAGGTCGATCGGTCGGTTGCGACTGGCACCGTGCCACAGCCCGCGCCGACGAGCGACTCGATTTCCGACGAAATGACCGTCGGCAACGCCGTGACCTCGGCCGATATCCAAAGGTTGGAGGGACGCCCCCTCCCCTGGGCGAATGCCTCGACCGGCAGCGCCGGCGTCATCGACACGATCGTCGAGAACACGGATTCCGGCCAGGTTTGCCGCCAGTTCCGCACGACGCGGCACTCCTATGTCGGCATCGCGAAATTTTACGGCAAGACCTGCTTGGTCGGCGGCGGCAACTGGCAACTGATGAGTTTCCAGCCGGAAAGCTGAGTGCCGCGCGTTGCGTGCTTAACACGCGCGGTTCCGTCCTCTCATGATGTTTAGTAAAAGGCTAACCATTCGGCGCAAAAGCGAGTTGTCCGCCACGCGGGCTAAGAACTGATTAGCAACTTCTACTCACAATCCGCCTGACGTGCGCACGGCTGCTTCCCTGGGGATGAGGCCGAGCGCCAAGTCAGAGGCTTCGGGGTGCTAGGGCAAGGGACAGGCACACCGCATCGGAACACCGGCGGTTTGGGGACATGCGCGATCCTTATAAGATTTTGGGCGTCAAGCGGGACGCGGGGCAGGACGAGATCAAGGCAGCCTGGCGCCACATGGCCAAGGCGGTTCACCCGGACCACAATCAGGGTGATCCGACGGCGAGCGCCCGCTTTGCCGAGATTGGCCGCGCCTATGAGACGTTGAAGGATCCGAAGAAGCGGAGTCTCTTCGACAATGCCGCGCGCATGGCGGAAGCCAAAGCCAATGAGAACACGATCATGCAACAGCGCCAGGCGGCTCGCGAAGCTGCCATGCGTGCCAAGGCAGCGCAAGCCAATGCCGAGCGCGTGATGGAAGAACTCGCGCGCGCCGCCGCCCAGAAGGCCGCGGCCGATGCCGCCAACCAGCAGAAGACTGGTGCTGCCGAACCGGTAGAAGAAATGATCGAACGCATCTTCGGCACGCAGGCACGCGCCGCAGCCGGTGGTGGTCGCGACCAGGGTTTTAGCGCTGGCGCCGCGAGGCGGCCGGAAACGGAGGCCGCGATCGCAGACAAACAGCCGGAGGCCGGCAAGGCCGAGGCTGAGCAGCAGGCTGCCGAGGACGCGGCCGCTCAGGCCTCTGCGATCATGCAGCCACTCAGCTTGCTGACTTCCCTGGTGCGTCGCTTCACCGGCAGCGGGACGCAGCAGGCACCTGAAAAGGTGCCCGACCAGTTCGCAACGAAGACCGTGAGCATCGACGATCTCATCAAGGGCAGCTGGCTGACGGTCGATCTCGGCGAAGGCCGGGAGGCCGGATTTGCGCTGGCCGCCGGTACGACGGAAGGCCACCAGGTACGTCTCAAGGGCCAAGGCCACAAGCTGACCGGCATGCAGCGGGGCGATGCGGTCATCAATATCCACATTGCGCCCGATGAGCGATTTACCGTCAGTGGCTTCGACCTGCACACCGTGCTGCCGGTGACGATCGAAAATGCCGTGCTCGGAACCGATGCGCGCATCGAGGGCCCTCGCGGGCCGATCAACGTCACGGTTCCCGCCTGGTCTGGCTCCGACAGGACGATCCGAATTTCCGGTCAGGGACTTGCGAACGCAGATGGCGGCAAGGGAGATCTCGTCGTCGAACTGCGCATTATGTTGTGGGAAAAACCTGACGACAAAGTCACCGATCTGATGCGAAGCATGAAGAACGGGCTGTTTCTGTGAAATTTAGGTGACAAGCGCACCCTTTGTTACGATCCCTAACAGTTGATGATTGCTACTAATCTTGAACCGATTAGCAGCCTATGCCATAGGCAGGACCTATCAGAATTTCTTAGGGGGCAAAATATGGCTCAGGCAACAGGCCTCATGTCAGGCAAGCGCGGCGTCATCATGGGCGTTGCCAACAATCGTTCGATTGCGTGGGGTATTGCCAAGGCTATTCATGCACAGGGCGGCGAAATCGCATTTACCTACCAGGGTGATGCACTGAAGAAGCGCGTCGAGCCCCTGGTTGCAGAGGTAAACGGCGTTCTTGCCGGACATTGCGATGTAAGCGACGAGTCGACCATCGATGCCGTCTTCGACCACGTCGAAAAGCTGTGGGGCAAGATCGACTTCATCGTTCACGCGATCGGCTTTTCGGACAAGGACGAGTTGACCGGCCGCTATGTCGATACCTCGGCCGACAACTTCGCCAAGACCATGCAGATCTCCGTCTATTCCTTCACCTCGGTGGCGCGTCGCGCCGAGAGGCTGATGACGGATGGCGGCTCCATGCTGACCCTGACCTATTACGGCGCCGAGAAGGTCATGCCGAACTACAACGTCATGGGCGTTGCCAAGGCGGCGCTGGAAGCCAGCGTGAAGTACCTGGCGGTCGACCTCGGACCGAAGAACATTCGCGTCAACGCCGTCTCCGCCGGCCCGATCAAGACGCTTGCAGCTTCCGGCATCGGCGACTTCCGCTACATTCTGAAGTGGAACGAATACAATGCGCCGCTGCGTCGGACGGTGACGATCGAAGAGGTCGGCGATGTCGGCCTATATCTGCTTTCGGATCTTTCTCGCTCGGTCACCGGCGAAGTCCACCATGCCGACAGCGGCTATCACGTCGTCGGCATGAAGGCGGTAGACGCACCGGACATTTCCGTCATAAAGGACTGATCGCACTCCTTTGCTGCGTCGTGCTCGCGACCCCTTCTTCGCGACAGCGATTGAGGGGTTGCGTGCCGTAAACGGAGCCGATCATTGCTTATCTACGTCGTCAGACACGGCCAGACAGACTGGAACGCCGAACGCCGCCTGCAAGGGCAGAAGGACATCCCGCTCAATGCCATCGGCAGAGCGCAGGCGTGGCAGAATGGTATCGACCTCGCAGAAATCCTGAAAGTCGAGGCAATCCCCTTTGACTTCGTCGCGAGCCCGCTCGCGCGAACCCGCGCCACGATGGAGATCATGCGCGAGGCGATGAGTCTTCCGTCGAAAGATTATCGAACCGACGAGCGCCTAGTGGAGGTTTCCTTCGGCGCTTGGGAAGGTTTCACGATCAAGGAATTGAAAGCAACGGCCCGGGACCGCATCACCGAGCGTAATCTCAACAAATGGGATTTCATTCCGCCAGGAGACGACGCGGAGAGCTACGAAATCATGTCCTGGCGCGTGGCGTCCTGGTTGAATTCCGTCGACAAGCCTACGGTTTGCGTGACTCATGGCGGCGTCATACGCAGTCTTTTCAGGACCATTGCGGCCTTACCGAAGGACGAAGCGGCAGAGGGCGAGATTCCGCAGGACCGGATCCTTAAGATTGATCGGGACAACGGGTTGATCGGCTGGATCTAGTTCCGATTACTGAACGACATCGAGATCGTTGATGACACGCTTGCCGTCGACCTCGGTATAAAAGACGATAACCTTGACGCCCGCCTTCAGCCCCTCGAAATTGAACTCTTCCGGCGCTTGGTAGGTTTTTCCGTCATCCAGAGTGAGGCTGAGATTGGTCATATCGACCTTCTTGATCGTCGCCTCGACGTCCGCGCTTTCAGCAAATGCGCCGATCGGCGACAAGAAACTCGCTGTGGCCAAAAGCGTAGCTACTACGAAGCGCATGGCGGACTTCCCTCGAAAACGCGACTCGATAACCCAACTGCGCACAGATAACCCCCCGAATATGGCGAAATTTGCCCGGAAGAATGATCTTCCGCGTCCAATTAATGAATAGTACTTTAACAATAACCGCATGCATTCGTTAATTATTTTCCCCGTATGTCCGCCTTTCTGGCAAAGAGGATTTCCGGGAAATCGTAAATTAACCCGTCCCTATCTAAAGTCTCCCTCGAATATGGGAGACTGGGTTTTGCTATTCCGCCACAAAGACAGCAACACGTTGCGGCGCGTCTTCAGGAATACACGCCTTGCCCTCCTAGTCTCCGGCCTCGTTGCTATTTTCGTCGTCATCGTCGGCTTTGGGCTCGACCGCGCCAATACTGCCGCTCATCTGCGCGAACTGACGATCCGGACGGAAAACGAGGTGAGCCTGATTCGTGCGCGCATCAGCGCGCAGACCAACATGGACATTACCGTCGTACGCGACTTGGCCAACATGGTTGCGGTCAATTCCAGCGTAAATGCCGAGGAGATGGAGCGGCAGATCAACTGGCTGCTCATCCAAAATCCCCACTTCCTGGATGTCGCCATCGCGCCGAACTTTATCGTCGGCAATGTCTTTCCCTCGCAAGCGGGTAAAGGTCGCATCGGCAAGGATGTCCGCGAGGTCCTCCTCGCCCGTCAAGCGGTGACGCGCGCCAGCGCCGAGCAGGCGCGTTTCTATGGACCGATCGCCGCCAGCGACGGCAAGGAAGCTTTCGGAATCTTCTTTCCCGTCTTCGTGAAGGAAAATGGGCAACGCCGTATCTGGGGCGCAGTCGAGGTTATGATCGACGCGAACATGTTCTATCAGAACACCGGATTGAAGCCCGCGCACAACAGTGAGAATCAGGAGAAATATCCGCACCTCGACCATCTCTCGATTGCGGTTCGCGACCTTGCTCTTGCGGGCTCGGCCCTACCCTTTTTCGGCTCACCGGATTTGCGTGACAAGCGGCCGATGACGCGAAAGATCGCCTTTGCCGGCGGGCGCTGGGAAATTGCCGCGGCTCCGAAGACCGGTTGGAACGCGATTCCGGAAAACCAGTCGACGCTTCGGCTGATTATCGCTGCCGCAGGCTGCATCACCATCGTCCCAGTCTTCTTCGCGACCTTGCTGCTCGGCGAGCGAAACCGCAACATCGTCCAACTCAAGGTGCGCGAAGCTACGCTGCTCAAGCTGTCGCAGCGCCTCAATCTGGCATTGGAGTCGTCGAACATCGGCATATGGGAGCTGCATGACCACGGCGAAACGCTCTTCTGGGATGCCCGGGCCGCAGCGCTCCACGGGAAGCCGGCAGAAGATGGCAGTCACTCGCTGGAAGACTGGCTTGCCGCGATCGTTGCCGAAGACCGGCACCTCGCGGAGGTCCATTTCTTCAACTACCACGTCGCCGGTTCAGCCTACGAGACACAATACCGCGTCATCGCCGAGGACGGCAGCGTCCGACACCTGCGGTCGATCGGCTCCTTCTACACGGACGCGGCCGGCGACGACAAAACGGTCGGGATCGTCTGGGACGTCACCACCGACGCGGAAGCGGCCGAAACCCTGCGTAAGGCAAAGGATGTCAGCGACGTCAAGAATGCCGAACTGGAGATGGCGCTGGACGAACTGTCGCGGCGCGAGGCTGAACTCGCCGAACTCTCAGGTAAGCTGGACCTGGCCCTCGACACCTATCAGTGCGGGATATGGGAGGCGACGCTCGGTGATGAAGGCTCGATCTGGGACGACCGGATGCACGAGCTCTATGGCCTGAAGCCAAGGGTCGGCTTCATGACCGAACCGGTCTGGCTTTCCTGCATTCTGCCGGAGGACCAGGCACTGGCTCGCGAAAGCGCGCGTCATTTCAAGCGCCTTGGTGACACTCATACCCTGATCTGTCGGGTTCCCGTTGAGGACGGCGCGATGCGTTACGTCCGCTCCACTGGCAAGGTGCATAAGACCTCAGGCGGCAAACTGAAGATTATCGGCGTTGCCTTCGACATCACCGAGGATGCGCTGATGACGGTGCAGCTCAAGGCCGCCACGGACGAGGCGATCGCCAAGAACATCGAACTCGAGATCGCCAAGAACCGCATCGAGCACAATTCGCTGCACGACCCGCTGACGGCGCTTGCCAACCGCCGCAAGCTTGATATCGCGCTTGAAAGGCTGACCCTCGACGGGCGGAGCGAGCGGCAGAAATTCGCCATCCTCCACATCGACCTCGACAGGTTCAAGGAGATCAACGACACGCTTGGCCATGCCGCAGGCGACGCAATGCTGATCCATGCATCGCGGGTACTGTCGAGGAACCTGCGCCAAGACGACCTCGTGGCGCGCATCGGCGGTGATGAGTTCGTGATCCTGGCGCACAACGCCAGCGATACGGATATGTCTGCCCTTGCTGGCCGGATCATCGAGCAGATGCGCCAGCCGATCGACTTCGAGGGCTTTGCCTGCCGCTGCGGCGTCTCCATCGGCATCGCGCTCGCCAATGGCGTGCACGTCGATGCACGCAAGGTGCTGATCAATGCCGACATCGCCCTTTACCGCGCCAAGAGCCAGGGCCGGAACCGCTACGAGTTCTTCAATCACAATCTCCAGGCCGACATCATCAACAACAAGCGCCTGGCCGACGAGATCCTTGCCGGCATCGAGAACGGCGAGTTTATCGCCTGGTATCAGCCGCAGTTCTCGGCGCGCACGATGCAACTCACCGGCGTCGAAGCCCTGGTTCGCTGGCAGCATCCTTCCCGCGGATTGTTGACGCCGGACAAGTTCCTGAAGGTCGCCGACGAGATCAACGTCGTCCAGACGCTAGACCGCATCGTGCTCGACACCGCGCTGAAGGACAAGATGCGTTGGGCGGCACGGGGTGTGACCATTCCGAAGATTTCGGTCAACGTTTCGGCGCGACGGCTGCATGACGAAATGCTCGCAGAATCGCTGAGTGGCCTGCAGATCCGCCCCGGCGAACTCTCCTTTGAACTGGTCGAGTCGATCTTCCTCGACGAAAGCGAGGATGTAGCCGCGCATAACCTCGAGCGGATCAAGACGCTCGGGGTCGACATCGAAATCGACGATTTCGGAACGGGTCACACGTCGATTGTCAGCCTCCTCAAGCTGAAGCCGAAGCGGCTGAAGATCGACCGGCAGCTGGTTCAGCCGATCATGAATTCGCCGCAGGAGCGCGCGCTGGTCAGCTCGATCATCGACATCGCCCGCTCGCTCGGCGTCGAAACGGTGGCCGAGGGCGTCGAAACGGCAGCGCATGCCACCCTCCTTGACGAACTCGGCTGTGACCTCCTGCAGGGCTATGCCTTCTCCCGCCCGCTGTCCTTCGAGGATTTCACGGAGATGGCGATCGAAAGCTCCTGGCGCATCGCCTCCTGAGGCCATCGTTCACAGTCCGCGGAAACACCATTTCCTTTCGTTGGCGATTTGGAGCAAAGAAAGGCTTTTGCCGCCGCGTTTTTTTGGCCTATGAGTGTCGCGCATTTTCAGATGAAGGACGCCGCCGGTGACGATCGGTTGGCGTGATCCGGTCGGGACACATGTCGCACAATACATTCGGTCATCTCTTCCGCGTAACCACCTGGGGCGAAAGCCACGGCCCGGCGCTCGGCTGCGTCGTTGACGGCTGCCCCCCCGGTCTGCGCTTCAAGCTCGAGGATATTCAGGTCTGGCTCGACAAGCGAAAGCCCGGCCAGTCGCGCTTTGTAACGCAGCGTCGCGAGGCCGATCTGGTCAAGATTCTGTCCGGGGTCATGCTGGACGCTGACGGCGAGACGATGATTTCGACCGGTACGCCGATCTCGATGATGATCGAGAACACCGACCAGCGCTCCAAGGATTACGGTGAGATCTCACGGCAATATCGGCCCGGCCATGCCGACTACACCTACGATGTGAAATACGGCATCCGCGACTATCGCGGCGGCGGCCGTTCCTCGGCCCGCGAAACGGCGGCACGCGTGGCGGCTGGCGGCATTGCCCGTCTTGTTGTGCCTGAGGTCAAGGTGCGCGGCGCCTTGGTGCAGATCGGCAAGCACAAGATCAACCGCCAGAACTGGGATTGGGACCAGGTCGACCAGAATCCGTTCTTTGCACCTGATGCCGCGATCGTTCCCGTCTGGGAAGAATATCTCGACGGTATCCGCAAGAACGGCTCCTCGATCGGCGCCGTCGTCGAAGTCGTGGCCGAAGGCGTGCCGGCGGGCCTCGGCGCCCCCATCTATGGCAAGCTTGACCAGGACATCGCCTCGCTGCTGATGTCGATCAATGCCGTCAAGGGTGTCGAGATTGGCAACGGCTTCGAAGCCGCCGAGATCACCGGCGAGGAAAACGCCGACGAGATGCGCATGGGCAATGACGGCAAGCCCTTGTTCCTGTCGAACAAGGCGGGCGGCATCCTCGGCGGCATTTCGACTGGCCAGCCGGTTATCGCGCGCTTCGCCATCAAGCCAACCTCGTCGATCCTGACCGAGCGCCAGTCGATCGATGCCGACGGCAACAATGTTAATATCCGCACCAAGGGACGGCATGATCCGTGCGTCGGCATCCGCGCCGTGCCGATCGGCGAGGCGATGGTCGCCTGCGCCATCGCCGACCATTATCTCCGTGACCGCGGCCAGACCGGCCGACTGAAATAGGAAATACAGACATGCCTTACGATCAGAAGCGCGTCGTCGATGCGATCCGGGCCTTCGAGGCCGGCGAAATCGTCGTGGTGATGGATGACAACGACCGCGAGAACGAAGGCGACCTGATCGTCGCGGCCGTTCACTGTACCGCGGAGAAGATGGCGTTCATCGTCCGTCACACCTCCGGCATCGTCTGCACACCGATGCCGAAGGAGGAGGCCCGCCGGCTCAACCTGAATGCGATGGTTGCCGAAAACGACTCGGCGCACACGACGGCGTTCACCGTTTCGGTCGATTTCAAGCACGGCACGACGACCGGCATTTCCGCCGACGACCGGACGCTGACCGTTCGCAACCTCGCCAATCCCAATGTCGGCGCCGCCGACTTCGTGCGCCCGGGTCACATCTTCCCGCTCGTTGCGCGGGAAGGCGGAGTGCTTATGCGCTCGGGCCACACGGAAGCTGCTGTCGATCTCTGCAAGCTCGCCGGCCTTCCGCCGATCGGCGTGATCTGCGAACTCGTCAACGATGACGGGACCGTCACGCGCGGGCAGCAGGTGGTCGAATTCGCTGAAACGCATAGCCTGAAGCTGGTGTCCGTTGCCGACCTGATCGCTTACCGCCAGCGCAAGGAAACGCTGATCGAACTCGGCCAGAGCTTCGACATCGAAACACCCTTCGGCAAGGCCAAGGCGCATACCTATTCGCTGCCTTGGGATACGATGCAGCACCTCGCCGTCGTTTTCGGCGACATCCGCGACGGCATCGACATTCCGGTGCGCCTGCACCCTGAGAATGTCGCCGAGGACCTTTTCGGCAAGCGCCGTCCCGTCGACCACTACATGAAGAAGATTGCCGAGGAAGGTCGCGGGATCATCGTCTACCTGCGGGAAGGCTCCGTCGGCGTCGGTCATTCGGACAGTGGTCGCAAGGCACGCAGCCAAGGACGCGAGGCACACGTCGAGGCACAGGTGCGCGACAGCGAGTGGCTGGAAATCGGTCTCGGCGCACAGATCCTCAAGGACCTCGGCGTATCGTCGATCCGGCTCCTGACGAGCCGCGAGCGGCACTATGTCGGTCTCGAAGGCTTCGGCATCAAGATTTCGAAGACGGAGATCTACTAAGCCCGCCATCCGTCGAGATAGGCGACCTTCTCGACGCCGGAGAACCGCGCGATGCGTTGCAACTCGGCGTCGAGCCGGTCCAGGCGACCGGTCAAGGGGCGCACGCCCGGCTCCAGCCATAGGCGCTTGACGTCGAGGCTCCCGCCTTTGCCATCTGCTTTCATGTCGATGCGGCCGATCTGCTTGTCGCCTTCAAGCGCGGGAAGACATAGTAGCCGCATGCCCGCTTCGGCTCGGCACGAAAACCTCGATGCGATAGAGGCGGCCGCCTGCTTCGCGCTCAGGCGGCGATGCGCTTGAAGCGACCGCTGACGTTCTCGATATAGTATTTTCCCGGCGATTGGGCGGTGACCATCGCGATGACCTCGGCTTCCGCCACGCCCTCGAACTGCCGCTCTTCGCCGTTGCTCAGACAGACGCGAAGCCGGCCATCCTCTTGGCTGAAATAGACCGCATCGATCAGCGTTGACTTCACTGCCAACGGCTCCATCTTCGCCTGCCGTCCGGCCCGTGTGACGATCGTGGCGGCGCGCGCATCGCGCCGCTTGCGCAGCAAGGCCCTCACTTCACGGCGAAGGCTGTTCAGTGCCGCCAATGCGGCGAATTTGATGGCTCGTGTTTTCATGCAGCCATCCTACGCAGGCGGCTCTTAAAGAGTTCAAGACAAGCATGGTAAAGCGCGCATCAACATTAATTCTTTGTAATTGCGACGCAATTTCCTAAAATATCGACTATCGACGAGCGCCGCTCAGCCTTGCCAACCATCCATTAGGACGACCTGTTCAACGCCAGTGAATTTGGCCAGTCGGTCAAGTTCGGCGAGAAGCTTTTCGATCCGCCCGGCCGACGGGCGTACGCCCGGTTCCAGCCACAGACGCTTGACGTCGAGGCTTCCGCCTTTGCGATCGGCCTTCATGTCGATGCGGCCGATCAGCTTGTCGCCTTCAAGCAGCGGGAAGACATAGTATCCGTATTCCCGCTTCGGCTCGGGCACGAAAACCTCGATGCGATAGAAGAAACCGAAGAGCCGTTCGGTGCGATTGCGGTCGCGGATCATCGGATCGAAGGGGCTGAGCACGCGCACGCGCGGCGGTGCGCCGGGATAGTCCTGCATGCTCGTAAGCAGGTCGGGGACTGCCCAGGAGGGGCGCGGCTTTCCGCCAAGCGCCGGCTCGATCAGGACTTCGATCAACTCGTCGCGATGCGCGTTGACCCAGGCTTTCGCTTCATCGGGCGACAACAGATCCCAGAAGGCGGCGATTTCGCCATGCGTGGCAAAGCCCAGTCGGGTCAGCGCGCTGCGGCAGGCCCAGTCGACAAACTCCTCGTAGGTGACTTCCGGCTCGTGAAACTCAGGCGGAATGACGCGTTCGACGAGATCATAGATTTTCTGGAAGTTCGAGCGTCCGGCGATGGCGAACTTGCCGGTGCGCCAGAAATATTCCAGCGCCGTCTTGTTGGGATGCCAATTCCACCAGCCGCCGGAAACATGCCCGTCCGCCTTGATCTCGCGCGCCATGATGGCGCCGTCACGAGTGACGCGCTCAAATGTCTCGTCGAAGGCGTGTTCGAACCCCTCCCCCTGCCATTTTCGCCAGCGCTCGCCGATTACCTCTTCCTCGTGGCGGAACTTGTGTTTCCAGTATCGGAAGAAGGCGCTCGGCAGGATCGAGGCGTCGTGCGTCCAGTGCTCGAAGAGCGAGCCGTCCTTCTCCAGTAGCGCCGTCAGATGCTCGCGTTTGTAAGTCTGGTTGCGGGAAAACAGGATCTGGTGATGGGCTCGCTCCACCGTCTGGATGCTGTCCACCTGCACGAAGCCGAGTTCGTGGATGAGCTCCAGCAGGCCGCCCTTCGTCAGCGCCTTGTTCGGCGGCGCGCTCAGGCCTTGCTTGGCGAGGAATATGCGGCGGGCATCGGAATTCGAAATGAGATTCGTCATGTGCACATCATAGAACGGAAAATGTTCCTAGCCACCCGTTAAGTTAGGACGATCATCAGGTAGGAGCGGCCGGCATTCATTGCGAGATTTTGAGCTTTCAAAGCGCGAAATTCGTTATAGAACGGCCTCTCAATTCACGAGGGACCAGGTGGATATCCGTTTCGAAGGCGCAGGGGTCAGCTATGGTGCGCGCGTCGCGCTGGCGCCCGTGACGCTGCAGCTCACAGAAAAGCGCATCGGCATCATCGGCCTCAACGGCTCGGGCAAGACGACCTTTGCGCGCCTCATCAACGGCCTGACCAAGCCGAGCATCGGGCGGGTGATCGTCAACGGTCGCGACACGGCCGACGCCAAGGCCGTTCTCACCGATGTCGGCTTCATCTTCCAGTCGCCGCAAAACCAGATCATCCTGCCGGTCGTGCGCGACGACATCGCCTTCGGTCTGAAGTGCCGCGGCTACAAGCCGGCGGAAATTACGGCGAAGGTGGAGGCGGTCCTGCAGCGTTTCAGCGCGGCCCGTCTTGCCGACCGCCGGGCGCACGAGCTCTCGGGCGGAGAGCTGCAAATTGCCGCCCTTTGCTCCGTGCTCGCAACCGGGCCCGATATTCTCATCCTGGACGAGCCGACCAATCAGCTGGACCTCAAGAACCGCAGCCTCGTGCAAAGGCTGGTGGAAAGCCTTCCGGAGAGCGCGGTCGTCATCAGCCACGATCTGGAATTGGTCGCGGATTACGAGCGCGTACTGGTTTTCCATGAGGGCATTCTCGTCGCCGACGCGCCGGCCGGAGAGGCGATCCGCCGCTACAGGGAGATCGCAAGCCGATGAAGTCGCTTTTCGTCGAAGGCAACAGCGCCATGCATCGGGTTTCGGCGCGCGCCAAGCTGCTTGTTCTTGCGGCCCTCGGCGTCATGCTCTTCCTTACGGCGAACTTCCTGTTGCTTGCCCTTGGA
Source organism: Rhizobium sp. IBUN (assembly GCF_000510625.1). NCBI lineage: Bacteria > Pseudomonadati > Pseudomonadota > Alphaproteobacteria > Hyphomicrobiales > Rhizobiaceae > Rhizobium > Rhizobium sp. IBUN. The sequence goes on along the minus strand of NZ_AZNV01000025.1, from coordinate 8,622 downwards.
GTGCTCGCGACGGCCGGGATCTACTTCAGCATCGGCCTTCCGGCGCGATCCGCGCTTGCGCGACTGAAGCCGGTCTTCCTGACGATCCTCATCGTGGCGTTGTTCAGCCTGGCCTTCAATCCCTGGCATATCGCCGTCGTCGCCCTGCTCCGGCTCACGGCATTGATGCTGTTTGCCGCTGCCGTGACTGCAACAACTGCTATCGCGCAATTCATCGACGAAATTACCCTGCTGGCCAGGCCACTGGAGCGGCTCGGACTTCTTCGGGCCGACGATGTCGGGCTGGCTGTCGGGCTCGTCGTCCGCTTTGTTCCCGAGATTCTCGATCGTTATCGTGCCATCCGCGAGGCGCACGCGGCGCGCGGTATCAAGGTGCGGCCGACAACCGTGCTCGTGCCATTGATCATTCTGACGCTGAGGGATGCGGATAACATTGCTGCGGCAATTGACGCGCGCGGCGTTCGGCGGCATGTCAATTGAGAACTCGCTAACAGGAGCCCTGCATGAGCACTCGCGACCTCGTTCTCTCCGCCCTCTTTGCGGCCATCATCGTCGCGCTCGGCATTCTGCCGCCGATCACGCTCGGCTTCATACCGGTGCCGATTACGGCGCAGTCGCTCGGCGTCATGATGGCGGGTGTCGTGCTCGGCGCGCGCCGCGGCACGATCGCGGTCCTGATCGTTCTCGTGCTTGTCGCGATCGGCCTTCCTGTGCTTTCCGGCGGTCGTGGCGGACTTGCTGCCTTTGCCGCACCGACCACCGGCTTTCTGATCGGCTGGGTGCTGGCAGCCTTCGTCACCGGTTATCTCAGCGAACGGCTGGTCAAATCCGAACAGTCGGCGTTGGTGCAGACGGTCGGCTTCTTCTTCGCCGCGATGATCGGCGGCATCGTGGTTCTCTACGCCTGCGGCATCGTCTATCTGGCGTTCGCCGCCCAGCTTGGCCTCTCCAAGGCGTTCCTCGGCTCAATGGCATTTATCCCCGGCGACGTCGTCAAGGCCTTCGTTGCGGCACTTGTCGGCCGCGCGGTCATGGTCGGCTATCCCCTCCTGCCGGTGCGCAGCTAATCGACGAAACCATAAAGCCAGTCACGCGTGTCTTCGGGAAGCGGGACTGGCGAACGATCGTCGCGCGAGCGCGCCTGCCAGATAATTTCGACCTCGGCGGAGCGCTCGTCGCCGATATCGGCCGAAATGATGAAGCCGACCGAACGCATGCCGATCTTGTCGACCGACGCCGTGAACACGACCCGCTCATCGTAATGCAGCGGCCGATGGAGGATACAGGTCACCTTGCTGGCGATATAAAGCGGCTCATTCGCCAGTTGCGGCCTCGACGACCAGAAGGTCGCCAGCACCGACTCCGCATAGGAAATGTAGGAGCCCAAGAAAACCTGGCCGTTCATGTCGACGTCGCGGAACGGCACATTCATCTCAACGGTACGCGTGACCTCGTTCATTGATCTTTCTGCCAATTCTCCCCTCCCCAAAGACTAGCCGCGGGGCCGGACGAAGTAAACGCAGGACTGGCCCCATGACCAAGGCGCGCGCTTGTTGAAATTGCCACGCCGAGCCCCATCTGCTGTGGATCATGACGGGACGGAAAGATAGAGTGACACCATGAGCACCCGCCTTTACGAGCACCCGATCTTCCTGGAACACGTCACGCCCGCCGGCCATCCCGAACGGTCCGACCGTCTGCGGGCGATCAACGTGGCGCTGGAACATCCGAACTTCGCAGGTCTTGACCGCAAGCGCGCACCGCAGGCCGCCGAAGAAGCCGTTCTGCTCGCCCATCCCGAAGAGCACCTGCTGTCAGTGCTGCGCCAGGTGCCCGAAGAGGATGGCGAGATCAATCAGCTCGAGGCCGATACTTACGCCAGCCGAAAGAGCTTCGAAGCGGCACTGACGGGGATCGGCGGCGCGATGGCCGCGGTCGATGATGTGTTTACCGGCAAGGCCGATAACGTCTTCGTTGCGGCCCGCCCGCCGGGCCATCATGCCGAAAAATCAACGGCAATGGGCTTCTGCTTCTTCAACAATGCCGCGATCGCCGCCCGCCATGCCCAGAAAGCGCACGGTGCGGAGCGTGTGGCGATCGTCGACTGGGACGTGCATCACGGCAACGGCACGCAGGACATCTTCTGGGACGATCCCTCCGTGCTCTTCTGCTCGACGCACCAGATGCCGCTTTACCCCGGCACCGGCGCGAAGGAGGAAAGCGGCAAGCACGGTACCATCGTCAACGCGCCGCTGTCTCCGAATGTCGGTAGCGATCACTTCCGCGAAGCGTTCAAATCACGGGTGTTGCCTGCGCTCGTTGATTTTCGCCCGGACCTGATCATCATCTCCGCCGGCTTCGATGCGCATCACCGCGATCCCTTGGCGCAGATCAATCTCGTCGGCGAGGATTTCGACTGGGCAACCGGGCGGTTGCTTGAGGTCGCCGACAAAAGTGCCGCAAACCGGGTCGTCAGCCTGCTGGAAGGCGGCTATGATCTCGAAGGCCTCGCCGAGTCGGCTGGCCTGCATATTCTTAGAATGATGAAGGGTTGAGTATGACTGACAGCGCCAAGCCGGACGTTTCCGGTCTTTCCTTCGAGAAGGCGGTTGCAGAGCTCGAAAGCATCGTGGCCCGGCTGGAACGCGGCGACGTGGCGCTGGACGAATCCATCGAGATCTACGAGCGCGGCGAAGCGCTGAAGAAGCACTGCGAAACGCTGCTTTCGGCCGCCGAAAACCGCATCGAAAAGATCCGCCTTGACCGATCTGGCAGGCCGCAGGGCGTCGAGCCGCTAGACGGGGCATAAGCAAGAGTTTTGCCGAAATCGTCGTCGTGATGAACAGAGCGTCGCCTCCTGGCGATCAAGTTTTCCTAGTCCGCCATCGGTAATCGGTCTAGCCTACGCACAACGCTCATCGGAGACGCTTTGATGTCCTTTTTCCCCGGTAAAGATCCCCTGCCCGGCGATGCTTTCGCCTGCGATGCGATCGAGAACCTCATAATCCCCCGCACCAGCGATATTGGCGGCTTCGAGGTGCGGCGAGCGCTGCCGACGCGGCAGCGGCGGCTGGTCGGGCCGTTCATCTTTTTCGACCGCATGGGGCCGGCGATCCTGAAGCCGAACGAGGCGCTGGATGTGCGGCCGCATCCGCATATCGGGCTTTCGACGGTGACCTATCTCTTTGACGGCGAGATCCGGCATCGGGACAGCCTCGGCACCGAGAAGGTCATTCGCCCCGGGGACATCAACCTGATGACGGCAGGGCGCGGCATCGTCCATTCGGAGCGCACGCCCGATAATTTGCGCGGCCATCCGCTGCTGATGTCGGGCCTGCAGACCTGGCTCGCACTGCCGGATGACAGGGAGGAGATCGATCCCTCCTTTGCGCATACCGAAAAGAGCGACATGCCTGTGATCGACGAACGCGGCGTGCGCGGGCGTGTCGTCATCGGATCGTTCGAGGGGATGTCTTCACCGGTGAAGGTGTTTTCCGACACGCTCTATGCCGATATCAGCCTTGAACCGGGTGTGAAGTTTCCCTTCGCGGCGGGACACGAGGAGCGGGCGGCATACGTACTGTCAGGCGAAGTCGTGATATCGGGCGATAGGTTTGCAGCCGATCAGCTGCTCGTCTTCCGCCCCGGCGATGCGATCACTCTCGAAGCTGGCAGAGAGGGCTGTCACCTGATGCTGTTCGGCGGAGCGGCGCTGAACTCGAAGCGGTACATCTGGTGGAACTTCGTTTCCTCGTCGAAAGAACGCATCGAAAAGGCCAAGGAAGAGTGGCGGACCGGCAAGTTCGACATCGTACCGGGGGACGAAGAAGAATTCATACCTTTGCCGGAAGGCTGATCTCCTTTAGAAAGGAGTTTCGGCCATTCTTGAAATCGACTTTTTTCACCGCAATTTATGGCTTAAAGGCATCCTGCCCAAGAAAGACAAGAAAGAGCGCCCGCCCGTGACACAATCGCCGAAGACGCCGCTGCTGGATAAGGTTCCCTATCCAGCCGACCTCCGAAAGCTTGACGATCGCGACCTGCCGCAGCTTGCGCGCGAGGTTCGCGATGAAATGATCGATGCGGTGTCGCGCACCGGCGGTCATCTCGGTGCAGGACTCGGCGTGGTGGAACTGACGATTGCGATCCACAGCGTCTTCAACACGCCTGAAGATCGGCTGATCTTCGACGTCGGGCACCAGTGCTATCCGCACAAGATCCTCACCGGTCGCCGTGACCGTATCCGGACGTTGCGCCAAGAAGGCGGCCTCTCCGGTTTCACGCGCCGCGCGGAAAGCGAATACGATCCCTTCGGTGCTGCTCACTCCTCCACGTCCATCTCCGCCGGCCTCGGCATGGCGGTTGCCTCCGACCTCGACAAGACCGACCGCCGGGTGATTGCCGTGATCGGCGACGGCGCGTTGTCGGCCGGCATGGCCTACGAAGCATTGAACAATGCTGGCGCGCTCGACGCCCGCCTGATCGTCATCCTCAACGACAACGACATGTCGATTGCGCCGCCGACCGGCGCGATGAGCGCCTATCTCGCGCGCCTTGCTTCCGGCCGCACCTACATGGGCTTCCGCGATTTCGGCAAGAAGCTGACGGCCTACCTCGGCAAGAATGTCGACCGCGCCATCACTCGCGCCGTGGAGCATGCCCGGGGCTATGTGACCGGGGGGACAATGTTCGAGGAGATGGGTTTCTATCATATCGGGCCGATCGACGGTCACTCGTTCGAGCACCTGCTGCCGGTGTTGCGCAATGTGCGCGACAATGCCAACGGCCCCGTGCTGATCCATGTGGTGACGCAGAAGGGCAAGGGCTACGCGCCCGCCGAGGCGGCAGCCGACAAGTATCACGGCGTCAACAAGTTCGACGTCATCACCGGCGCGCAGGCGAAGGTGAAGCCGAATGCGCCGAGCTACACGAGCGTATTCGCCGAAGCGCTGGTGCAGGAAGCGGAGCACGACGACAAGATCGTCGGCATTACCGCCGCCATGCCGAACGGGACTGGCCTCGACAAGCTCGCAAGCGTCTTCCCGTCGCGATGTTTCGATGTCGGGATTGCCGAGCAGCATGCGGTGACATTTGCCGCCGGTCTAGCCGCCGAGGGCTTCAAGCCGTTTGCCGCGCTTTACTCGACGTTCCTGCAGCGCGCCTATGACCAGGTGGTGCACGACGTCGCGATCCAGGGCCTTCCGGTTCGCTTCCCGATCGATCGCGCCGGTTTCGTCGGCGCCGACGGCCCGACGCATGCAGGCTCGTTCGATACGACGTTCCTCGCCACCCTCCCCGGCTTCGTGGTGATGGCGGCCGCCGATGAGGCTGAGCTGAAGCATATGGTGCGAACGGCGGCAGCCTATGATGCCGGTCCGATCTCCTTCCGATATCCGCGCGGCGAAGGCGTCGGCATAGAAATGCCCGTCCGTGGTGAAATCCTGCAGATCGGCAAGGGCCGCGTCGTCAAGGAAGGCGCGAAAGTGGCGCTGCTCTCGTTCGGCACCCGCCTCGCTGACTGTCTGCTTGCTGCCGAGGACCTTGACGCAGCCGGGCTTTCGACGACGGTTGCCGATGCGCGATTCGCCAAGCCGCTGGATCATGATCTGATCCGCCAGTTGGCACGCCACCACGAAATCCTGATCACCGTCGAAGAGGGAGCGGTCGGCGGCTTCGGCAGCCAAGTCATGCAGTTCCTGGCCATGGACGGCCTGCTCGACAATGGCCTGAAGATCCGCTCGCTTGTCATGCCCGATATCTGGGTGGAACAGGCAAAGCCGGAAGTGATGAACGCCCATGCCGGCCTCGATCGCGCGGGCATCGTTTCGACCGTGTTCAAGGCGCTTGGCCGGCCCGCCGCATTTGGCGTCGGCGCTGCCGGATAGTTCAATCTCATCGCGTCAGATGAAGACGGCCCTGGAGACGGGACCGTCTTTTTTGTTTGGCGAAAGGCCGACGGAAGTGTCGATGAACCGCTGCCATCCGGCTGCCAGCGACGCCTCTCCAACAAAAGGCTTGCAACTAACGGCTTTGCCGGTCATGGACAGCCGATGTCCGATCAAAACACACAACGCCTCGACCAGTTGCTCGTCAGCCTTGGTCTTTTCGCCAGCCGTTCCCGAGCGCGGGATGCGGTGCAACGCGGCACCGTGAAGGTCGGAGGCAAGATCGTGACGAAAGCAGGTGCGCTGTTTGGCGAGGATGCCCCAATCGAAATCGACGATCCGGCGCAGGACTATGTGTCCCGTGCGGCGCTGAAGCTCGCCGCAGCGCTCGATCACTTCAAGCTCGACCCGTCAGGACATCACTGTCTCGATGTCGGCGCATCAACCGGTGGCTTCACCGAAGTGCTGCTGGCCCAAGGGGCAACCCATGTCACCGCGATCGACGTCGGCCATGGCCAGATGCATCCGCGCATCTCGAGCGATCCCCGCGTGACGAACATCGAAGGCCTCAACGCCCGCAACCTGACGGCGGAGAATATCGGCCATCCGATCACCTTTATCGTGTCGGACGTCTCCTTCATCTCGCTGAAGCTGGCACTTGCCCCTGCTCTTGAGATCGCGGAAGCTGGGGCTTGCGCGGCTCTCCTCGTCAAGCCGCAGTTCGAGGCCGGGCGCGAGGCGATCGGCAAGGGGGGGCTTCTCAAGGACCCGTCATCGGCGCCCGATGTCGCGGCCGAACTCGAGCGCTGGTTCGTCGAGGATATGGGCTGGAAGAGCCTTGGCCTCATCCCCTCACCCATTGCCGGCGGCGACGGTAATCAGGAATTTCTACTCGCAGGGACAAAACCGTGAGCACGCAAACTGTTACGATCGAAAAGCTGGGCGCCCAGGGCGATGGCATCGTGCACGCGGATGGCGGGCCGGTCTATGTGCCCTTCACCCTGCCCGGCGAAACCGTCGCCATCGCGCGCCTCAAGAACCACGGCACGGTGATGTCGATCTCCGATCCATCGGCCGATCGCCAGGCCCCTCCTTGCCGGCATTTCGGACCGGACGGAGTGAACGGCACCTGCGGCGGCTGCAGCCTCCAGCACATGAACGATCCTTCCTATCGCAGCTTCAAGCGCCAGCTTGTCGTCGACGCGCTGAAATCGAAGGGACTGACGGCTGAGGTTGCCGACCTCGTCGTCGCTCATCCCGGCGAACGGCGGCGTGTCGTCTTCGCCGCACGGCGGACCGAGAAGGACATGCTTATCGGCTTCAATCAGGCCGAAAGCCACCACATCGTCGCCATCGAGGAATGTCCCATCTCGTCGGCGGGCATCATCGCCAGGCTGCCGGCGATCAAGGCGATTGGTGCAGCACTTGCCAATAGCGCCGAAGCGTTCCGCATCACCGTGTTGGAGACCCTGTCGGGTCTTGATCTCGCGGTCGACGGCATCAAGAAACTCTCGGATCAGCAGCGCCGCAAGGCGATCGAGACGGTGCTTTCCCTTCGCGGCATCGCCCGCGTCTCGCTCAACGACGAAATCCTCGTCGAACCATCGAAGCCGATCGTCGATTTCGGCGGCGTCAATGTCGTTCCGCCGCCCGGCAGCTTCACGCAGGCGACCAAGCAGGCGGAAGACGCAATGGCGGAATTGGTTCTGGCGCATGTCGGCAAGGCGAAACGCATCGCCGATCTTTTCGCAGGCGCCGGCACCTTCTCGCTTCGCCTTGCCCGCGTCGGCCGGGTTCATGCGGTCGAGAGCGAGGACAAGCCGCTGGCGGCGCTCGATCACGCTGCTCGCAACACGCAGGGTCTGAAGCCGGTCAGCGTCGAAAGGCGAGACCTCTTCCGCCGGCCGCTGATGACATCCGAGCTGAAGGTCTACGACGCCGTGGTCTTCGATCCGCCGCGCGCCGGCGCCGAGTTTCAGTGCAAGGAACTGGCGCGCTCGACGGTCAAGAAAATCGTCGCCGTCAGCTGCAATCCGGTGACGCTCGCCCGGGATCTCGCCCTGCTCGTCGAGGGTGGCTATCGCATCACCGGTGTGACCCCGATCGACCAGTTCCTGTGGACATCGCACGTCGAGGTCGTGGCGACGCTGGAGAAGTAGCGGCGCGAAAAACAAAACGCCCGCGACGAGCGCGGGCGTTCCAGTTTGTGTGTATCAATCAATCAGGCGGCGCGACGGCTGTAGGATGATGCGCCGTGGGATGCTGCCTGCAGGTTGAACTGGGCAAGGAGTTGCATCAGCTTTGCTGCTTCCTGCGCCAGCCCATGGCTCGCTGCCGTCTGCTCCTCGACCATGGCGGCGTTCTGCTGCGTGCCCTGGTCCATCGTGTTGACGGCCGTATTGATCTCGGCAAGCCCCGTCGACTGCTCACGGGTTGCCGTGACGATTGCGTCGACGTGACGGCTGATTTCCTGAACCTGACCGACGATTGCTTCCAACGCCTTGCCGGTGTCGCCGACGAGCGTGACGCCCGAGCGAACCTGTGAGTTCGAGGCGGTGATCAGGCTTTCGATTTCCTTCGCGGCATGGGCAGAACGCTGTGCCAGCTCGCGCACTTCCTGGGCGACGACAGCAAAGCCCTTGCCGGCTTCGCCTGCGCGTGCCGCCTCGACACCGGCATTCAGCGCCAGCAGGTTGGTCTGGAAGGCAATGTCGTCGATGACACTGATGATATTGGC
>NZ_AZNV01000024.1:0-92539 GCF_000510625.1 Rhizobium sp. IBUN | reverse complement strand
CTGACGGTAGCGTTCGAGAAACCCGCCAAGCGACTGGCGGTCGTTCTTCACCCGGCCGGAGCGCAGCGTCTTGCCACCGCTGTCCTGGACCACCAGGTGGCTGTAGGATTTGTGATAGTCGACGCCGATATGATAATCATAAGAGGCAGTCATGCTTCCAACTCCCTTGTTGAGATCCGCAAAACCCCAACAGGATAAGCCGAAAGGCCGGAAGTGTGACTGTCCCTCAATCATTCGCAGTGATCCGTTCTCTCCGGAGGCGACCTCTTTCATGTCACCTCCCTTACAAATTAGCTTCCAGGGTGCGCGCTCGCATCGCGCCTACGTCGCGACCGGTCGGCGTCGAGCTCAAATACAGTCGACGAACGGCGGCGAACGCAAGAGGCCGCGTACGAAATCGCCCATATCGTCTTTGTATGACAGTATTTATTAAGGGAGCAGGTGAGGCTCGCCCGAGCTATAGTCTCGGGCGGAGACCAAAAGGACTCAGGCCGCCAATATGGTGATCCCATGGGCGTTGGCTGCGGCATTCATGCGGTCCCGCGTTTCCGCTGACGGCGCCGCCTTCGGCGGTTCCTGCGAGCCAGCTGCCTCCAGAAATTCCACCATGTCGCTGTCGACGATAGCCGAGAAGATGGCGGCCTGATGGCCGGGATTGGAGTAGGCGTGCGGCTGGTTCGCCTCGATGCGGACGATGTCGCCGGCCGTCGCCTCGAACTCGTCGATGCCGTTCTCCGTCGCGCGGCGGATCGTCAGCCGACCCTCGATGATCCTGAAGACCTCGGGACTGGCGTGGCGGTGCAGCGGCGTCCGGCTGCCCGCCGGCACGGTAATGTCGAAGATGTTGAGCCAGGCTCCTTGCAGACGAGCCCGTCGCTCGATCCGATCGCCCAGCACGAAGAACACCTTCGCGCTCGCCTGGGCAGGCGCTTTTACAAATGAGTTGGACATCATGTCTCGCTTTTCTTTTTCTTGGCGGCGAGCCCGTTAGACCTTTCCAAGGTCAATGGCAACTGGCTTCAAGTCCGTCGTGGTTGGCGTTTTCAGCGTCGGCCGGCATATGGGCAATGATCCTGTCGGCATCAAGATGGTGCGGCGTATCGCCCCTTTGCGGCTCTCTTCGTCCGAGAGCGGCCACATGTCCAGCATAGCTGGCGGAGTATCAGCGACGAGCCGGGCCAGATGTTCGGGACCGTCACACCTGGAGGCTGCGAGCAGCTGTTCATCGACATCGAAGCACTCAATGCCGATACGCCCGAGAAAATTGCAGTGATCGAGGCGCGCCTGGGGATCATCAACGATGTGACGCTGGCCCTCAATTTGGCGAGCGTGAAGCAAGGATAGGTTACCGGCACGGCATTGGCGCGCCTACCGTTTAAGGCTGCAGCACTCTCCTGGCCCTCGCTCTGCGCCGCCAGAATGCGTTTGGCGACTTCCCCCAAAGCCTTTGCATTGTCCTTGGCGATGGACGCCGCGATGGCCTGCAGCGCTGCAATATGAATCGCAACCACAGTAACGCTACAAACTGCAGCACTCGTTTTGATTGAAGTCGGTTGCGGTCGAGCCGTCAGAACTGCGTGATGACACTGATCCCGACTCCTTCGGCCTGATCCAGCGTCATCAAGCCCGGGATCGCCTCTTGAAGCGTGATGCGCCGGCCGATTAGCTTCTGTGGCGCGATCTTGCCTGACGTCAGCATCGACAGCATCGCATCGTAGCGCCAGGCCTGCATGCCGTGGCTGCCGTAGATCTCCAGCTCGTGGCCGATCACCTGCGCCATCGGGATCTGCGGTGCCGCATATTCGCCGACCATGAGGCCGACCTGCACATGCCGCCCGCGCCGGCGCAGGTTCTTGATCGAGTTGAAGCAGGTGACGGGGTGGCCGAGCGCGTCGATCGAGACATGCGCGCCACCCTTGGTGATCTCGCGAACCGCTTCCGCCACATCGGCGACGCTCTTCGCATTGATCGTCGCCACCGCGCCGCAGTCGCGCGCGAAGGCGAGCTTCTCGTCGGAGAGATCGATACCGATGGCGTTGGCGCCAAGCGCCGTTGCGATCATGATCGCCGATAGGCCGACGCCCCCGCAGCCGTGAATGGCGATCCATTCGCCGGGACCGGTGCGCGCCTGGTCGGCAACGGCGCGAAACGACGTCGCAAAGCGGCAGCCGAGGCTTGCCGCCGTCGCATCATCGATGCTGTCGGGAAGGTGCACGAGGTTGGTGTCGGCATAATCGATCGCCACGTATTCCGCAAACGAACCCCAATGCGTGAAGCCGGGCTGGAACTGGTTCGGGCAGACCTGCTGGTTGCCGGAATGGCATTCGCCGCAATGGCCGCAGCCGGACACGAAGGGTACGGTCACGCGATCGCCGACCTTGAAGCGCGCGACGCCCTTGCCGGTTGCGACGACCTTGCCGGCCAGTTCATGGCCCGGCACATGCGGCAGCTTGATATCAGGATCATGGCCCATCCAGCCGTGCCAGTCGCTGCGGCAGAGCCCGGTCGCGCCGACGGCAATGACCACGCCATCCTCGCTGGGCGTGGGGTCGGGCAGGGCGCGAATTTCGGGAGCCTTCTCAAAGGCGTCGTAGAACATGGCTTTCATCGATTTTACTCCCTATCAGCCGCAGCGATTCCAACGGATGATGCCACGCCGTGGGTGTCGCATCCAATCGCGCCATCCATGATTTTCCGTGATATACCCATCGATGGCGCGCAAGGGATCGCGCACGAATATTACGCCCTGGAAAGCCTCGTCGCCATTTTCTTGCGTAGGGTTCCAGGCCGCGGATTTCCGCTTGACCGGCTCTTCGCGCGGGGATTTTGCTCTTCGGACTTTTCAAGGAGAATGCCCATGGCCGTCGACACATCGCCCCGTTCAACCACCTGGACCTACGTCGAGGGAGAGTGGCTCACTGGCAATCCGCCGCTGATCGGGCCGACCTCGCATGCCATGTGGCTGGCCTCGACGGTCTTCGATGGGGCGCGTTGGTTCGACGGCATCGCGCCGGATCTCGACCGGCATTGCCAGCGCGTCAATCGCTCGGCGATCAACATGGGCCTGAAGCCCGTCAAGACCGCTGAGGAGATCGAGGCGCTTGCCTGGGAAGGCATCAAGAGGTTCGACGGCAAGACGCCTGTTTACATCAAGCCGATGTATTGGGGCGAGCATGGTTCAGCCGGCAGCGTCGTCACCGTCGACGGTGAATCCACCCGCTTCGCCCTTTGCCTGTTCGAAGCCCCGCTCGGCAACAATGCGCCGAATTCGCTGACCGTCTCGCCCTATCGCCGCCCGTCGCCGGAAACGGCGATGACGGATGCCAAGGCCGGCTCGCTCTATCCGAACAGCGGCCGCGCCATTGCCGAGGCCAAAAGCCGTGGTTTCGACAATGCGCTGATGCGCGACATGAACGGCAACGTTGCGGAAACGGCGTCCTCCAACATCTTCATGGTCAAGGACGGCATCGTCTCGACGCCGATCGCCAACCGCACCTTCCTTGCCGGCATCACCCGCGCCCGCGTCATCGGCCTGCTGCGCAAGGCGGGTTTCGAAGTTCGGGAAGTGACGCTCTCGGTCGAGGATTTCATGAACGCCGACGAGATCTTCACGACGGGCAATTACTCCAAGGTCGTTGGCGTCAATCGCCTCGATGGCCGCGACTTCCAGCAAGGGCCGGTCACGCGCAAGGCGCTCGAACTTTATATGGATTGGGCCTTCGGCCGCAGCGAAAGCGACAGCTAAGTCTGTTGCCTCGGATCTGAATAGAATGGCCGCGCTTGCCGCGGCCATTCGCTCGGCTGTAGGGAGGAGAGCCGACATCTCTTTGTTCGAACGACCGAGAAGCCCGCGTCATGATCGTGCGCCCCCGTCCCAGCCTGCTCAAACTGTTCTTCATTATCCGCGGCTCGATCATCAAGCAGGTTTTTCCGCAGATCCTGCTGACCGGCTTCCTGTCCTCGCTCGTGGTTCTCGTCCACAGCGTCTGGCCGGGTGTCCTGCCGGTTTTCAGCGGTGCGCCTTTCGCGCTTCTCGGCATCGCGATCTCCATCTTCCTCGGCTTCCGCAACAACGCCTGCTATGACCGCTGGTGGGAGGCGCGCAAGCAGTGGGGACAGATGATCTTTTCGGCGCGTCACTTCGCGCGGCAGACGCTGATCCTCGAAACGGCGCATGGCGAGGCCGGGGCCGAAGCGCGCAGACGCCTGGTCACGCTCGTCATCGCCTTCATCCAGTCGCTGGTGCCGCATCTGCGTGCTGGCAGTGGCCGCGAAAAGGTCGAACGCCTGCTGTCGCCTGAGCTGAAAGCCCGCTATCACGCGAGCCGCACGCCGCCGGAGGCGATTTCGCTGGAAATTTCCCGGGAGCTTGCCGATCTGCGTGCCAAGGACATGCTGTCAGACATCTCCTATCAGATACTCGACAAGACACTCGGAGAGCTGACGCTGGCGCAGGCCTCCTGTGAGCGTATCCGCTGGACACCGGTGCCGTTCGGCTACACGCTGCTGCTGCACCGCACGGCGCACCTCTTCTGCCTGCTGTTGCCGTTCGGCTTCGACGACGTCCTCGGCTGGTTCATGCCGTTTGCGACGGCGCTGGTCGCCTACACCTTCTTCGGCCTCGATGCGCTCGGCGACGAGCTGGAAGCGCCCTTCGGCAACCAGCCGAATGCGCTGCCGATCGGCGCCCTTGCCGACACGATCGAGATCAATCTGCGCGAAGCGCTGGGAGAGACCGACCTGCCGCCTCTCCCGGTGCCGGTGGACTACCTTTTGATGTAAGCTCTCCGGCCTCCGTAGCGCTGAAAGAAGTCAGGGCAGGACAGGCGTGCCGGTCCGGTTGGCGGCGGCCAGATAGACCTCTGGGGCGAAAAAGACGCCGTCCTGTTCGAAGGCCAGCAGTTGCTCGGCTCGTAGCGCTTCTCTCACCCTTGGCCGTTCGCCAACCCGCTTCATGAAAGCGGAAAGCGCCGGCCATTGTCTGAGGTCGATAGCGATCCATGGTGACCAGTTCAGGCAGACGAAGAGATAGGCATCGGCTACGGTGAAATTCTCGCCGGTCAGGTAGGCCCCCCTCATGCGTTTATTCAGCCATTCCAACCGTTTGAGGATGAGGGCGTGGATGGACTCGTGCGCGCCTCCATAAGCCGCATCGAAAAACATAACCATCGGCTTGTGCAACTCGGAGCTTATGAAGTTCAGGTAGGATTGCACCTGGCTGCGCTCGAAGGTACCCGCTGCTGGCAGCATCGATGTCCCCTCAGGCGCGGTCTCGGCAAGAAACTGGGCGATGACAGGCCCCTCGGTCAACACCTTGCCATCGTCGAGTATCAGGGCCGGCACATAGCCGTTGCCGTTGATGGAAAGGTAGTCGTTGCCATTCTCTGCCCGGTGGTTCGCGGGGTCGACGGCGATCAGTTCCACATCGATTTCAAGTTCGCGGCAAACGATATGCGGCGAGAGCGAACAAGCGGCAGCGCGCATGTAAAGTTTCATCGGATTTCCTCCTCCGCAGACCGGCATTGACGTGCCGGTATCAATTCATTGGACATTTGTACTGTTTCGCATAAAAATAAATCAGTCAAGAATTTAATGCGAAGAGGTACAAAAATATGAAGGATGAGAAAAAACGGGGCCGACCGCGCGCTTTTGATACGAGTGCGGCGATCGGCAAGGCGCGTGAGGTTTTCTGGGATCGGGGATTTTCCGCGGCGTCGCTGGACAATCTGAGCGCTGCCACGAGCCTCAACCGGCCGAGCCTTTACAATGCCTTCGGCGACAAGGAGGATCTCTATCTGGATGCGCTGGAGGGCTACCGGATGGACAGCATGGTTGTCCTCGAGGAGGCGCTGGATGCGTCCTTGCCGGTGCGCGAGAATCTGGCGCGGATCTACGATCGCGCGCTTGCGACCTACCTTCACGGCGATACGGCGGCGCGCGGCTGCTTCTTGATCAGCACCGCGGCCGTCGAGGCCATCCAGCACGAGCGCGTGCGCGACGTGCTGGGCCGCAGCCTCGCCGATTTCGACCGCGCTATAGAGGAACGCCTCGTTCTTGCGGTTGAACGCGGAGAGCTGCCGGACAAGACCGATCCGAAGGCATTGGCCCGGTTGGCCTCGGCGATCATGCACTCGCTGGCCGTGCGGGCGCGCGCCGGGGAAACCCGGGAGGCGCTGGAAGCACTGGCGCGCTCCGGCGTAGAGCTTATCTGCGGCGCGCCGTAACGGCATTGTGCGGCCGCACGAGCCAGGCGTAGGCGGCGCCGGCGATCAGCAGCACGCAGGTTCCGAGGAAAACCGCCCGCATGCCGATATGGCCGCCGACGAAACCGCCGAGCACGGGACCGGCGACCTGACCGACATATTGCGAGGAGACCGACAGTCCGAGGATGCTGCCGGCCGCACTGTCCGGGACATTATGGCGGATGACCGCGGAGATGCAGGGCAGAAGCCCGCCGAGCGCGATCCCCATCAGGAAGCGCAGGATGATCAGCTGCCAGGAACTGGTCACGAATGCCTGCGGGATCAGCAGCAGGCCGGCGACGGCAAGGGCGCCCGCAATGACCGGCCAGTGGCCGATCCGGTCGGCAAGCTTGCCGAGGCGCGAGGCCGACAGGATGCTGCCGAGCGCTGCCGCGGACATGACGATGCCTGCTATCATCGTCACCCTGCCGGGATCTTCCGCCAGCTGCGCGACGTAGACGGTGATGATCGGCTCGATCGACATGTTGGCGAGCATCAGCAGCATGCCGGTGGCGAGCATCGCAATGACGGGACCCTTGTCGCGGATCGAGGCCCAGCCGCCGCTTGCCTTCGCGGTCTGCTTGCGGGCAGGGGACTTCTCTTCCTTGATTAGGAAGGTGGTTGCAAGGAACGCCAGGAAAATCATCCCACCGGCGGCGAGGAAGGTGTTGCGGATGCCGATCAACGGCGGCAGCGCGCCGCCGATCAGCGGCCCGACGAGGTTGCCGGCCATGATGCCGGAGGCGAGCACGCCGAGCGCCCATGCGGATCGATCCTTCGGCGTCTGCGTCGCGACCAGCACCATCGAGCCGGAGGAGTAGCCGCCCGCAAGGCCGACGAACAGGCGCAACGCCATCAGCTGCCAGACGTTGTCAGCCATGCCCATCAGCGAGATCGCGACCGTCATCCCGGCGCTGGCGCGCACCAGCATCAACTTGCGCCCGTAGATATCGCCAAGCCGGCCCCAGAGCGGCGCCACGAAGGCGGCGGCCAGAAAGGTCGCGCCATAGGCGATGCCCGACCACTGCACGATCGCCGCGTGGTTACTGACCCCAAGCTCCTCGACATAGAGGGGCAGGAAGGGCAGCAGCAGCGTCATCGCGACAATCGTCGTGAAGGAGCCGAGCAGCGAAATGACCAGATTACGCTTCCAGTAGATCGAGCCGCTCTCGACAACGGCTGCGTCCCATTTGGTATCGGTCATTTCGTGGCCTTTGCATTGATCGTATAGGTCAGTTCAGCCGCGCCGGAGGCAAGGATATGTCCCTTTGCGGCGGCAAGAAAATCGGCGCGGGTGAAGGCGTCGGGTAGCGTGAGCCTGTCGATATCGAGCGCATAGACCGTTACGCGGTAGCGATGGATGCGGAGATCGTTCCACGGTGGGCACGCGCCCATATAGCCGCCGTAGGGACCATCCTTCAAGAACCCAGCGAAACCATTCTGGCCGCGGCGGCCATGCTCGGTCATCTCCAGTGGCAATCCGCCCGGCGGCAAGCCGTCGCCATCGGCTCCTTCGGCGAGCTTTGTGACCGTGGCCGGGATGTCCGCAAGGATCCAGTGCGTGAATTCCATCCGGGGCAGGTCGTACGCGATCACCGTTCCGTCCTTGTTGAGCAGCGAGAGGTCTTGCGGCACATCCGGATCGGTCATGGTAAGCGCATAGGACCGCGTGCCCGCCGGTCGCTTCGACCAGGAGAAGGCCGGGCTCTTGTTCTTGCCAGCCGCCGCCTTGCCGCCGGCCGCGATGCAGGAAGCGTTCTCCTCCGGCAATGTGCCGCCCTTGCCGCTCTCGAAGGTGACCTTCAAGTCCGCGGCGAGGGTCGGCACAGCGCCGAGAGCAAGAATGAGGGTCGCTGCCGTTATCGTTTTACGCATGAGCGTGTCTCCTTTTCGATGAGACAGCTCTAACAATCGCGGTGATCGCCTGATGCGCAGAAACGCTCAAAGAATTGTCGGAAAAGCTCAAACATTTGCCACATGCTGTCTGGCCCGCATGCGCTCGGCGAAGCGTCGCGGCGAACGATAGCCGGCCGCAAGCGCCGCCTCGCGGAGCGAAACGCCTTCCTCCGAGAGCAGCGTTGCAGCAAGGTCCACGCGCACCTCGGTCAGCAGGTCGCGCAAGGACGTCGATTCCGCCGTCAGCCGGCGCCGCAACGTCGCGTTGCTGGTGCCTAGTTCGGCGGCGATCGCATGGGCGGTCCAGGACTTGTCCGGTTGCCAGCGGATAAGCGAGCGTACGGCGTCGCTCGTTGTCTTCGACTTGACCGGCAGGACGCCGCGCATGCCAAGCACCGTCAACACCTCCATCACGCGATGTTCTATCAGCAGGGCAGGCAGCGTCCCGCTCGTCAGGCCCTCGCCGGCATGGTGGATCGCGGCAGCAAGGACCGTGTCGAGCGGCAAATCGATCGGCCGAACCGCCCGCTGCGGCGGGAACGAACGCGCCGCCCGCGCGACAAGTTCGTCGGGGAAGCCGATGAAGATCGCCCGGTAGACGCCGCTGGTAGGATCGGGGTCATTGACGACATCGCCGCGCCAACCGCCGGGCAGGACCAGAACGGTGCCCGCGCCAAAGCGCATCTGCCGTCCCATGGTCACGAGTTCCTTCGAACCCTCGACGATGACCACGATCGACGCGCGCGGAAACGCGCAGCCGGCGATGCGTTCGCGCTCGCGTGTCACGAAAGTAAAGAGCGTGGAGAACTGCTCCGCCACCTCAGGCAGCGCCCGCGGGCGGTTGTCCTTGGCGGCAAGCTTCTGCAGCCGCTCCAATATGGTTTGCGCTTCCGACATGCGATCGTCCGTCGTCGATGATGGCGATGATCTTGAACCATCGCCGGAGACTTTCCAAGCCGCCAGTGGTGCCGCAGTTGCCGCAATGGGCTTGAGATGCTATAAATCCGATTGCAAAATGCAATCGGACTTTGGGGCGAGGCCACTGACGCCGAAAGGATTTGTGCCATGGACACCCTGCAAACATCGCGCGAGCAGACCGTTCGCGGGCTCTACGATGCCTATCTTCAGGGCCGCAAGGATATCGCGGCCGGGATGATGACGGAGGACTTCACCTTCTCCAGCCCGCGCGACGATCACATTGATCGCGTTGCCTATTTCAGCCGTTGCTGGCCCGAGCCGCCGCCATTCCGCGATATCGAGATCGAGCACCTTGAGATCGCGGACGACGAGGCCGTGATACGCTACCGGGCCGAAAAGCATGACGGCGGGGCATTCCGCAACATGGAGGTCATGCGGTTCAGGGGCGACAGGATCGCCTCGGTGGACGTCTATTTCGGTCGCAACGTCTAGAACATGCCCCCCCAAAGGGGACCGGGGCCGAGGCATCGGCAAAAGGGAAAACAGAACGCGGTAGCAGGCCCGCGCCAAACGTCCTGGTCTTGCCGCCGAACACGATATTGGCGATCCGCGACGGAGCGTCGTCAGTCTGTCGTTCTCTCTCGGCCCGCTCTCCAAATCCGGTACCGGATTTCCACGTCGACGGGTGCAAACACCACGAGGGGAAGCCTGCTGTTGTATCGCAAGAGCGGCTCGTCCGAGCTCCGCACGAACGTTTTCTTCTTGGTATTATCCGGGCACGCCATCCGCGTACTCGCGACCACGCCAACTCCGGTAACGACGTAGTAGTCATATCCCCAGCCATCGACCGTGCGCTTCTCCAGCTGGGAGCCAAAGGTATGTCGATTGCAGTCCACCAACTCGGTTCGACCGACGATCACGCCAACCCGGCGCGCATCTTCGTCGGAACGCTTCGCCAGGAAGATAACGTGTCGTTGCTGGCCCGCTGGCGCCTCGGGAAATGCCTTCAACTCGTCCCGCGCCTGACGGGGCTCCGCCGCAGAAGCCCCACTCACCGCAAGCGACAGAAAAACCAGAACTGAAATTGAGTATTTCGCAGCTTTACCCGCCCAAAATGAAGTTGCCATTTTTCACCCTTTTGCCCGCAATGGTGGTCGAGGTTGGGTTGCCGATAGAGCTATCGCTTTCACTTGACGCCCGTCCAGCTTGATGCCCCAGACCAAGTGCCCGTAGATTATCCAGAAAGGCCATGTTAGCGTCGGGTTGTATTTCAGCGCCTTGAGATGGAAAAAGCAATGTTTCGTTTAGGCCGGAAGTATAATCGCTTAGCGTCATCGGCGAGTTGCGGATGTGCAAACCCCGAGCTCCACAGGGTCTCGAGCCACCTCCGGATTACTCTCGCAGAAGTTTTCTGAAGACTGTCGGTTCGGCCGCGATAGCGGCAGGCCTACCCGGTCTGGCAAGCGCGCAGTCCTCGCCCCCGCAAAAGCTGATGCTGCGACAGGCTCGTCTGTTTGACGGCAAGACAACTACCCTGCGAGATTCGGTCCAGATACTGATCGAAGGCAATGGTAGTGTCGTCCATTGACGCGAACGGCAATCCTCCGCCCGCCGACGCGACCGTCATCGACTGCGCTGGCAGCGTCGTGATGCCGGGCCTGATCGATGCCCATTGGCATTCGATCTTTGCCGCGGTGCCATTGAACGTACTTCTTGCAGGTGATCCCGGTATAATTTACGCCGCGTCGACTGCCGAAGCAGACCGGACCCTCATGCGCGGGTTCACCACCGTGAGAGACCTGGGCGGGCCCGTCTTCACCTTCAAACAGGCAATCGACACCGGCATCATTCCGGGTCCCCGCATCTTTCCTGCGGGGGCAATGATCACCACGTCCGGGGGGCACTGCGACCTCAGGATGCCGTAGGAAATACCCGCGAAAGATGGCCAACTCAGTGTCGGCGAATTGCTTGGCGCCTCGGCGATCGTCGATGATATCGGCTCCCTGAAGCGGCGCGTCCGCGAGCAACTCCTGCAGGGCGCGTCCCATATCAAACTGGTGGGCGGCGGCGGTGTCTCCTCGCCTCGCAGCCCTCTCGACATGACGACGTTCAGTGAAGATGAGATCCGGGCCGCCGTCGAGGTGGCCAGGGATTGGAACACCTATGTCACGATCCACGCTTACGCTCCCCGTACCGTGCAGCGCGCTATCGCGGGGGGCGTCGCCTGCGTCGAGCACGCCCATTTGATGGATGAGGTCACGGCAAGAATGTTCGCGGACAAGAACGTCTGGCTGAGCACCCAGCCGTTTCTGAGCATGGAAGCGTCGCAAACGGGTCCGGGTGTTGAGCGCGTCAAACAACTCTTTGCCGGCACGCCGAAGGTGTACGACTACGCCAAGAAGTACGGCATCAAGCTTGCCTGGGGATCGGATGTCCTCTTCTCGCCGCAGCTGACGCCCCGTCAAAACATCATGCTGACCCATTTGTCCAACTGGTTCAGCAATGCCGACGCGCTGATGATGGCAACTTCGGTCAATGCCGAGCTGCTCGCTCTTTCAAATTTGCGAACACCCTATGCGGGGAAACTCGGGGTTATCGAAGAAGGGGCACTCGCGGATGTGCTGGTATGGAACGGAAATCCGCTTGACGATCTTCGATTGATCGAAGCGCCGGAAAAGAATTTGTCCGTCATCGTCAAGGATGGCCGTGTCCACAAGAACCTACTGTAGTCACGCCACATCGGCGGCGGAGAGTTTGCGCGTATCACTCGCCTCCGTTCTAGGCCGATTTGCGCCGCCACAAGCAGACATCGTACCATTTATGTATGCAGGTCACTCGCGTAGCTATTGCTACGCCCGATTTCGGGCCGGCTCGCTCGCTCTGGAAAAAATGAGTTACAGAGGTGCAGCATAATTTGGATATCTTGCTTGGTGTACTCTGCAATTCGCTATCAAGGCCATCCCTATGCTTTTTCACTCGCTCAGCGGCGTCCTCCGGAGACTTTCCAATCTCAATGAGGCCATTCTTTCCTTTCTCGTACAGGAAGTTCGCCTCTGAGGTATGAAAGGCTTCGGCGTCCGAAAAACCTGTTTTCCTGTAGACTTCGGCCAGCTTCATATGGACGGCCGCGCAATAGAAGAATTGATATTTGGCAAAACGACGCTTGTGTTCTTGCGCGGCCGAGACGGCTGGCAAGATAATTAGAAATACTGCAAGCAACCGAAATTTCACATCGCCTCTCGACGCGCAAAAGTGGAACGGCCCGACGCGGCCGAGACCAGATGTCAACGCCCGCTGCGCGAGTTTGTCGCTTGAACCTTAACTTTCGATTGCGATTGAGGCGTGGCTTTTGTCTGATGCACGTGGCGCGTTTGATGGCCGCAAAGGGCCGAAAGGCGACGCCGATACGGACATCTCTTTCGCGCTACAAGGGGACGTGTCGCCGTCGCAGACTTCTGAAGCCTCGCACTCCACCCGATTGCACCGTGAACATAGCGAGTGGTGCCGTGGCGTGATAGGTGTTGGACTTGGATCAAGCCCAGCATTCACCTGAACTCCTAGCAAAGGACAAATGCCATGGGAGACCAGAAGCGCCCGCTCCAACCAGGGGAATACGCTCCCGCCTTCGCACTTCCGTCGGCAAATCAAAAAGGAACGGTCTCACTCGCGAGCCTCCACGGTCACCCTTTTCTGATCGCCTTCTTCCGCGGGCTGCACTGCCCGTTCTGCCGGCGTCAGGTGGGACAACTCGGTAGTCTACAGCCTGCCCTGCGCGCCGCGGGGGTGGAAACAGTTGCCGTGATCAACACGCCGGTAGAGCGCGCCCGCATATATTTCGAGCACCGGCCGACGCCGGCCGTGCTCCTATGTGACGAGGATTGCTCGACGCACCGGGCCTTCGGCGTGCCGCACGGTGAGTTCCTGCCCGAGGGCAGCGGCGAGAAACCAGTATGGCCCTATCGGGCAAGCATGGAGCAATTCGAGGCCGCTCGCATTAACCCGACGGGTGAATTGCCGGAAGCGTTACACCCGATGGCGGCCAACGCCTTACTCAACGCCCAAGACGGCTTCGAGCTTACTGAAATCGATCATGCCATCTTCGCAAGCCACCCCACACAGCTTGTCGGGCACTTCCTCATCGACGGCGATGGCATCGTTCGCTGGGTGCAGATTGAAGCGCGCGTCGGGCCTGACAGCCTCTGCATCTTTCCAAACGCGGCGGAAATGCTTGCCGCTGCCAGCAGCCTCCGACGCTGAAGGCGTTGCATCTCCGACATTCGTCACGCATTTGCGCCGCTACCGGACACCTCATGGTCGCAAGGCAAGCTCGCCGAGGTGACTGCGGACCCATTTCACCTCCTCTGAGGCGGTGCGGCGGAAGTGCCTTTTGAAGTCGCGGCTGAATTGGGCTGGGCTGAGGTAACCAACCGACAGAGCGGCCTCTGCGATCGTTTTTTCCTGGCGCGCCATGATCAGCCTTGCTTCGTGAAGCCGCATCGCTTTGACGTATTGCATCGGGCTGCTGCCTGTCAGCGCCTTGAAATGTGCGTGATAGGAGGGGACGCTCATGCCCGCTTCCTGTGCGAGCGCCGTCACTGAAATCTCCAAGCTGTAGGTTTCGCGCAATCGGGCGAGGCTTTGGACGATCTTGCCGGAGGTGCCTTTCTGCTGTAGCGCCGCAATCATCTGTGCGCCCTGCGGGCCGACGAGGATGCGATAGTGCAATTCGCGCAAGATGCCCGCGCCCAGAACCACCATCTCCATGGGATCGTTGAGCACTCGCAACAGGCGTAGCACGACATCCTCGATGTCGGGCTCCATT
Source organism: Rhizobium sp. IBUN (assembly GCF_000510625.1). NCBI lineage: Bacteria > Pseudomonadati > Pseudomonadota > Alphaproteobacteria > Hyphomicrobiales > Rhizobiaceae > Rhizobium > Rhizobium sp. IBUN. The sequence continues at coordinate 78,661 of NZ_AZNV01000024.1, read as the reverse complement.
CTGCTGGACATAAGACTTCTCGCCGCGGTGCCTGTCGGTCCGGAACGCCGTGCCTCGACGTCCGAGGCGATCTCGGCCGCGAGCTGCATGTCGAATTCGAGATAGACCGCAAGCAGGGGGCATTCTGCGCTGGCGACGGATTCCATCCGGAACGGAACCGGGACCGAGACCGCCAGATAATGCTCCTCGTCGTAGAGATAGACCTCGCCTTCAAGCATTCCCTGCTTGCGACCCTGCAGCACGAAAACCGCACCAGGCTTGTAGAGGACGGGTATGTCGTGGAGGACCTCTTCGGTCCTGAGGATGCGGACGCCGTGAAGCCCCGTCGGATTGTAGCCGTGACGCGGGGCGAGGCGTCCGGCCAGTTCCACAAGCTCCCGGCGCCTTGATGGCGCACCCTTCGCATTTATAGGATTTGGCAAGACATTCATAGTTTCCGCAATCGATGAACCTGTACGGAAAGATTATCAGTCAAATGATCATCACCAATCAAGAAGAGATTGTCCACCATGTCACAGAAGACTTTCTTCATCACAGGCGCGAATTCCGGGTTCGGCCTGGCAGTCGCGACGGCAGCCAGCGAACAGGGACATACCGTCATTGGCACCGTCCGCTCCGAAGCCTCGCAAGCAGGGCTTGCGGAACGCCTGCCGGCGGTCCGTTCCGTCCTTTGCGACGTGACCGAATTCGACAGGATACCGGACGTCGTCGAGCAGGCTGAGAAAGACCACGGCCCGGTCGACGTCCTGATCAACAATGCCGGTTACGGTCACGAAGGGCTCCTCGAGGAGTCGCCGCTCGACGAAATGCGTCGTCAGTTCGACGTGAACGTCTTCGGCGCCGTTGCGGTTGCCAAGGCTTTCCTGCCGCGGTTTCGCGAGAGGCGCCGCGGGTTCATCGTCAATGTCACGTCGATGGGCGGCATGATCACCATGCCCGGCATCGCCTATTACTGCGGCAGCAAGTTCGCGCTTCAGGGAATATCGGAGGTGATGCGTACGGAAATGGCGCCGTTCGGCGTCCACGTCACCGCACTCTGCCCCGGCTCGTTCCGGACCGACTGGGCCGGCCGCTCGATGGTAAGGACTGAGCGGTCCATCGACGACTACGACGCGCTGTTCGATCCGATCCGAGAAGCGCGGCAAGCAAAGAGCGGCAAGCAGCTTGGCGATCCCAACAAACTCGCGGCAGCCGTGCTTAGCCTCATCGAGTCTGCCAATCCTCCACCGCAACTCCTGCTTGGAAGCGATGCGCTCAAACTCGTGTCTGACAGGATCGAGTGCCTGCAGCAGGAGATTGAGGCTTGGAAATCCGTCACGGTCTCCACCGACGGGCAATAGCGCAATGACAAAGGTGGCCGCGGTTCGAATTTCCGATCACGCGGTCTGCCGCTCTCCTCATACTGAGGAGCGTTTCGAGCCGTAAGCAGTCGTTGTTGGCACTCGTTGCGTGTTGCCGAGAACAAGGCGCGGCAAGAGAATCGGAAGATCGCCACGTGCTTTAGGGCATTGGCAGGCTGCCTATTTCGTCTTCCTGGACACCACCCCCACAGCCGGCGCTACCAGCGCGAATTCCTTCATCTCGTCGGGAGACAGGTAGTAGAGCCTGTCGGGGGGCGTTTCCATGGCGTGGATCCAGAGGTCCGGCTTGATTCCCATGTCGTCGAGATGTCGGGTGATATCGGCGGTGGTGCGTTGGGCTTCGGACATGGCGAGATCAGGCGACAGCTTCTCCCTGGTGGCGTTGAAGACCTGATGTACGCCGATGACAGCATCCTTGTCGGCCGTACGGACGACGCCGCCGGCCATGACGATCGGGCAGGAGGAAACACAAAGCGCGCCGCTGGCGACGCTGGTCGCGATCTTGCGTTCGCGGATAACCGTGGAGATGGCGATCGCGTCGCCAATCGATCCGCCCGGCGAATCGAGCGCGACTGTTTTGACGTACTCGCCACGGGCCCGGATTTCGGCGTCAAAGCGTGCGGCCGCGCCGGGTTCGATCGTGCCCTGCGCAAGGAGCACGCCGTCCGCCCGCAGTTCGAAGCGGATCGGCCTCATCAGGACCTCGGGGTCCGCGGTGATCTCGGCAGGTGCGTTTTGGGGTTTGCCCTGCGTGAGAGCCGGCGGAAGCATGGGCAGGGCACCCGGCGTAAGTGGATCGGAGGCCGGACTGTTGGGACTGTCGGAGCTGATTTCATGCCAGTCTATCACCACGAAGACGGCGGCTGCGGCGAGGAGAGCGTGGAAGGCATGCCGCATCAGCGTGCCGTCATCGGCGGAGAGCACGTAGTCCTTCAACCTTTGCCCCGCCGTTTCCAGTCTCATGCCGGCGGTCCTTTGCGTGGTCCTTTGCCTGACAGGTCGAAGCTCGCGACATTCGACTGGTCCGCCGCTTCACTGCGCTCTGCAGCATCCATGGCGGCCTCGACGTCGGCACCCTGCTGCTGGATCTCACGCCTCACTTCCAGGGCCTGCAACAGTTCGGCCGCGGTAATCCGTTCGGCGAAGGGCAGGCGCTGCTCCTGCTGGCGCAGCGTCGAGTGGACGATCGACAGCATGAAGATCAGCACCGCCGGCAAGATATCGATCGAGATGGCGCCGGCCCAGCTGGGGATGAAGTCGCCGGCGTAGCGCAGCACCGCTTCGGCCGAGGAGAGTGGAACGAACCGCCGTTCGGACACCGGCTTGCGCTCGAGGATCTGGTCGGCTGCCTGTGAGAGCACCTTCGATTGCGCCGCGACGGAGGATCGGATCGTTTCCATCACCTGGTCTTGCCGGGTGACAAGATCCGCCTCGCGTCCATCCGCCACCGGAGCGATGAAGCCGAGCGACAGGTCTTCCGCCGCGCGCTTGACCGACGGCGCGATCGAGGTCTGCTCCAGCGAGGTGATGACGCCGGAAAGCCCGACGACTTCGGCAGCGAACTGATCGGCGCGCGGATTGATCGCGCCCGGCGCCGACACCAGCGTCCGCATCGTCTCGAGATGCTTGCGGCCCGCGTCGAAGAGCGTCGTCACCCGTTCGCGCGAGGCGTTGATGCCGTTTTCGAGCTCGGTCAGCTGCGAGGCCATCTGCGACAGGAGCTGCACGACGCTGCCGGCCCCGGTCGTACCTGTCAGCGCGCCGGTCTCGCGTTCCTGGTCGGCGAGGCGCTGGAACCGTTCCTGCGTGCGCTGGATGTCGGGCAGCAGGCTCTGGGCGGCAAGCGCGTTCTGATGCGCCTGGTCGAGATCGGCCGTGTAGTCTTCCAGCGTTTCGGCCAGATGCTGTTCGAGCGCCGCGGAACCCGCCAGCGCGGCCGCGTTGAGCCAGCTCGACATGGCGATGATCATCGCGCAGCCGAGCGCCATGACACCAAGCATGGCCGTCCGCCCGCCTGTACTGGTCACGTGCGGATAAAAACGGGCCATGTAGGTCCAGAAGGCGTAGATCGCCACCGAGACGGCGCTGGAATAGATGAGCGCCGCGAAGAACACGGCGGTTGCCGATCCGTCGAGGATGCTCCGCACGCCGAGATAGGTGTAGACGCCGGAGGCGAGCGCCAGGATCGCGAACGCGAACCGGGTCATGGTCTCGACGGATTCGATGCCTTCCTGCAAGCGATGCGACGTGCCGAGCGCCATGGTCTCCTCCGGGCCAATGCATGCCTTCCGAAAGCGCGCAGCCGTTCGAGGCAAGGACATGCACATGAACAAAGACCCAAGGCAGGTCGCGTAAGTCTTTGTTCACGCGATCGGCCTTAGCCCTTTAAGAAACCAATATAATACCGGCAAAAGCAAGGCTTGGCATCAGGCCGAAGCCTGACGCCGTCAAGCCTTATTCGGCGGGCGTGCTGTCGGCCGACGGCGCACGCAACGACTTTTCGGAGATGTCGATCATCGGTGTGAAGCCTGCCGCCGGCATGCGGACTTCGTCGCGTTCCTCGAGGGCGGCGGTGGGGACCACGACGCCCGGCCGTTCGCTGCGTGCGACTTCGAGCTGGCCGGTCAGGATGGCGCGCTCGGCGCGCAACTGCCGGATCTCCGACTTGGCAATCTCCAGGCTGGTGCGCAGCTGGCCGATTTCGTAGCGATCGGAATCCATGCGCGTATCGATGTCGCGGCGCAGCGCATCGGCATCCCGGTCGCGGCGCACGCGCAGGCTCTCCGCCTCACGCAGCTTCAGCGTCAGCTCGTTGGTCTGCGTGGCGAGTTCGCGGCGGGCGGACTCGCTCTCGGCGCCGGTCGTGCGTGCGCGCTGCAGTTCCTCGGCAAGGCGCTCCGAGCGGGAGAGGGCGGTGACGAGTTCCGATTTGACGCGCTTGAGATCGGCGCGGGCTGCCTGCAGTTCCTCATCCGTCATCTTGTTGCGGCCGTTTGCCGTGACGAGTAGCTTCTCCACGAGTTCGGCCTTGGAGCCGATCGCCTCGTGCTTCGTCGTCAGGTGGGCGATCTCGAGCGCCGAGGAGGCCTGCAGGGTCTCGTGCTCGACTTCGAGCCGCTTGTGGCGCTCCTCGAAGAGGGCGAGGTCCTGCTTCAGGCTCGCAACGGCCATCTGCAGGTTGCGCACCTGGGCTTCCTGTTCGATGAGGCTGGATTTCAGATGGCTGCGTTCCTCGTTGAGACGGGCCATTTCGCGCGCCTGGGTGCCGTTTTCGCGGCGCGAGGTTTCGATGAGCAGCTGGTGCGCCGTCGTCTCGTTGTCGAGCTTTTCGCGGGTGGCCGAGAGTTCGCGGCTGCGCTGGTCGAGCTCCGTCTGAGCGCGCTTCAGGAGTGTCGAGGCTTCATCGAATTGGATGGCGCGATCCGTCAGTTCACGTTCGGCATCGAGCAGCCGGTTTTCGATGATCGTGAATTCTTCGCGCGTGACCTGATGCACGCTCTGCAGCCTTGTCAGCTCGTCGCGGAAGGCGTCGATCTCGGAGCGAAGCTGCGCGTTGTCGGCGTAAAAAGCCTTGTTCTCGGCAGTCAGGCGAAGATTGTCCTGGTCAGCCTTTTGACGCGCATGGCTTTCGTAGTCGAGAAGCGAGCTGATGCGCGCGCATTCGGCGCGGAGCGCACCGGTCTCGTTCAGCGACTGGCTGTGAGTGCCGAGCAGCGAGGAAACGCGCTCCTGCAGCGATGTGAGGCTCGACAGCAGGTCTTCCGACGTCCGCTGGTTTTCCTCCAGTGCGGAACCGAAAGCAGCGAAATCGTTGACGTCAGGGATAGCATAGCGCAGCGGCTCTTCGGCGGCCGGGCGATGATCCGCTATCGAAGCGGGTCGGTATCCTGTTGTCGACAGCGACTTGCCGCCGTCTTCTGCGCGACGAAAAAAACTCATGACCATGACTTATGCCCCAAAAGTACTGTCAAAACGCCGGCGAAATATGGATTTCAGCTAATTAAGCGAACCTATCGAAAATTGCCTTGATTCCGTACACGCATGCTGTGCGTGCATCTAGAAACGGCGGCGCGGTCGCTGTCAAAATACGCAAGATGACAATCAACAGGTTTGAGGGGCCGACTTGTGACATTCGCGCAACAGCCGCCTGGCGACCTTATTCCTCAGGGAGAATCCGCATGCCGTCCGTCTCAAGCTCGCTGCCGAGTTCGACACTTTTCGTCTGCTTGTCGTAGACGCAAAAGTAGCTAACGAAGCCGTTCGCGCCCTTCGGTTTGCCGGTTACAAGGGCGATGCCGTAGTGCTCGCTGCCGAACGGATCGACGACCGCATGTGGAAACTCGATCGAGGCGCGCGCCGCCTGTTTGCACTTGGCTTCAACCTCGGACGCGAACTCCTGCCAGGCGTCGCCTGAGGAGGCGCGGGCGGTTCCCGCCGCAGCGATTGCCATGGCAAGTATGCAAAAGCGGATTTTATTCCTCTGCATCTGAAAAGCCCGTCTTCCAGCTGTTGTAAAACTCGCCCATGATCAGCGATTTAGGGCTGCAAAGCCAAGTGCTTGGCGAAGGCAATTTTTCCTCTCTGCCCGTCTTTTTTGATATTTCGCAGGTTGCCTCTCCATGCTTGCGCTCCTATGTTCCGCCTCACCTGCCGATTACGCAAACTATTGCCAAGAGGAGACCCACAATGGCTTTCGAATTGCCCGAACTTCCCTATGACTACGAAGCGCTCCAGCCCTTCATGTCGAAGGAAACCCTGGAATTCCATCACGACAAGCACCACAAGGCTTACGTCGACAACGGCAACAAGCTCGCGGCAGAGGCAGGCCTTTCCGATCTCTCCCTCGAAGACGTCGTGAAGAAGTCGTTCGGCACCAATGCCGGCCTCTTCAACAATGCTGCCCAGCACTATAACCACGTCCACTTCTGGAAGTGGATGAAGAAGGGCGGCGGCGGCAACAAGCTGCCGAGCAAGCTCGAAGCTGCCATCAATTCCGACCTCGGCGGCTACGACAAGTTCAAGGCCGATTTCATCGCTGCCGGCACGACCCAGTTCGGCTCGGGCTGGGCATGGGTTTCCGTCAAGAATGGCAAGCTCGAAATCTCCAAGACCCCGAACGGCGAAAACCCGCTCGTTCACGGCGCGACCCCGATCCTCGGCGTCGACGTATGGGAACACTCCTATTACATCGACTACCGCAACGCGCGTCCGAAGTACCTGGAAGCTTTCGTCGATAGCCTGATCAACTGGGACTACGTCCTGGAGCGCTACGAAGCCGCAGCGAAGTAATCGGCTCGCACAAAAAAAGATGTCAGCACCCGGCGCCTCGAAACGCCGGGTGTTTTTGTTTTCGATGACTGTCACAAGCTTGTCATGCCGCGCGCCTAAAGCGCTGACATGACATCCTTTTCCGATCTTCCCATTCTCCGTTTCGGCGTCGTCGCAGATTCGCAATATGCGGCGAGGGAGCCGCATGTCGGAATGAACCGCGACTATGCCAGAAGCCTTGCCAAGCTCTCCGCGGCGGTTGAGGTTTTCAATGGCGAGGAACTGAGCTTCGTCATCACGCTCGGCGACATCATCGATCGGGACTTCGAGAGCTTCGACGACATCCTCCCCGTCTACGACCGCCTGAGACACGAAAATTTCTTCCTGCTCGGCAATCATGATTTTTCCGTCGCAGCCGATCGGTTGGCCGATGTCGCCGCCCGCGTCGGTCTGGCATCGACTTACTACAGCTTCGCCAGGCAGGGGTGGCGGTTCATCGTTCTCGATGGCAACGAGGTCAGCACCTTTGCGCCGCCGGAAGGGCATCCCTATCGGGACATAGCCGCCCGTCGGCTCGCCGAGCTTAGGGCAGCCGGCGCCATCAACGCGCAGGAGTGGAACGCCATGCCGAGCGACGAGCAGGTCGCCTGGCTTTCCGACCAGATTAACAAAGCCCGTGCTGCAGGCGAGCGGGTTATCGTCATGAACCATTACCCCGTCTATCCGCCGAACGCGCACGACTGCTGGGACCGCGAGCGCATCATCACTCTTCTGACGGCGCACGAACATGTCGCGGCCTACTTCAGTGGCCACAACCACGCCGGCAATTTCGGCACGCTCGAGGGATGCCATTTCCTCAATTTCAAGGGGATGGTCGATACCGAGACCGAGAATACCTTCGCTATCGTGGAAATCTGGGCCGACCGCATCGAAGTTCACGGTTTCGGCCGTGAGGACAGCCGGACGCTGAAGCTCCGCTAGGCTGCCGCCAATCGTTGCCTGGATAGGGCCGGCAAAGGGTGCCGCCTTCAACCCATCGGTAGGGCTTGCTGCACCTGCTGTGCTATCTCGCTTCGATCCATCGCGCTCAAAAGGCCGTCCTTTGTGTCGCAGCCATCTTGGAAAAGATCGAAGAGCGTTGAGGCGGCTCGGCAGCCTTCGAGGCTATTCGGGTCTTTCTTGTGCAGGTAGCACCACTCCGAAAGAGCCTCGAACACGACATTGATGTCATCTGTAAAGGAGATCACGTTTGATAGGTCTGTCATTTCATTCGATGCTCCGCTCAGGCAGAAGCACGAAACTCCCAAGCGGCCGTTGCCAACAGATGCCGACCGATCATGGATGATACTGCCTGCGACGCAGCATGGCTATTAATTAAGACATAGCGGGCCTCCACCAAACGCGCTGGCCTCAGAAGTCCGGGGGAATTGATCTGATCTCTCGCAGATAATGTGCGATTGGCGCCAGTTCGACGACGCTAGGCATGCTTTGGACGATGTCCTCCGGTTGGCACCACGGATAGGGGAGCGATGTGATCCAATCCATGACCGCTCCCAAATGATCCGCCGAAATGATCTCCATCCGATCGATGCTAATGACTAGCCTTTGGACAAGACCTTGGGTGTCGGAAAAGTACCAATCGTAGCGGCCGCAGCCAATTCGGATGTCTCCGTTATTCTTCGCCGACATGCCGACGAGCCAATGGCATGGAAAATGGCGTCGATTGGCGTCTGTGGGGCGCGCCAGGCAGAAAGTATAGACATTTTCGAAGTCGTTCGCGAAACGCCGGCAGAGAATCTGTTCGATCTCAGGCAGGCCCTTGGCTGAACTTGGAAAGGAGATGGCGTCGGTCTTGACCACCATCTCCAGCGCAATATCCTCGGCGAAGGCGTGGCGCATCAGGAACGGCCGGTTCCCGTCTTTCGCATGGAAGTACGCACTGACGGCTTCGAACGGACTTGGCATGGCGTAACCTCCGCAATAGACCCGCATCACCCTATCCTATTTTGCTGTTACGGTGGGCGACGGAGGCGCGGTCGTGGTCGTGATAACAATCCCGTCGCCCATTCAATCCGAAGCGGACTTTTTGGAGGCTGGACTTTAGCGTCTGGCTTTCCATTTCCCTTCGATCGAAACCCATCGAAACGTGCCTCGGCCATTGAAGATTGCGACCTACAACGTCAACGGCGTGAACGGACGCCTCGAGATCCTTCTTCGCTGGCTGAAGGAGGACAAGCCCGACGTCGTGTGCCTGCAGGAACTGAAGACGGAAGACGCCCGGTTTCCACGCGGTGCGCTCGAGCGGGCCGGCTACGGCGCAATCTGGCACGGACAAAAGAGCTGGAACGGCGTCGCGATCCTATCCAGGGGCTCGACGCCGATACTGACGCGGCGCGGTCTTCGGAGCAATCCTGATGACACGCACAGCCGCTACATTGAGGCAGCGATCGACGGCATCCTTGTCGGGTGCCTCTATCTTCCGAATGGAAATCCGGCCCCTGGCCCGAAGTTCGATTACAAGCTCCGTTGGTTCCGACGGCTGCACGAATATGCAGCCGAATTGCGCGACCTCGAAATTCCGGCCGTTTTGGCTGGTGACTTCAACGTCATGCCGACGGAAATCGACGTCTACAAGCCGGAGCGCTGGCTGGATGACGCCTTGTTCCGGCCGGAGGTTCGCAAGGCCTATGCCGATCTGGTCGCACAAGGCTGGACCGACGCCGTAAGGCACCTGCATCCGAACGAGCGCATCTATACCTTCTGGAAGTACTGGCGAAACTCCTTCGAACGCGACGCGGGTCTCCGGATCGACCATTTCCTGCTCAGCCCGATGATCGCCCCATGGCTCAAGTCGGCGAGCGTGCGCAGGAAGCCCAGGAGCTGGGAACATACGAGCGACCATGCGCCAGTGATGATCGAGCTTGAGGTTCCCAAGCGCGAAGACGACGCGTGAACACGAGCGATGAAACTGGAAGGAACGCAAGATGGATGCCGACCTCGATACGATGTCGCACAACGAATTGATCACGGAGGCGAAGCGCCTCCGCGACGCGATCAGAAAACACCGCGACGCCACAGGTCACGACCTCTGTTGGCATCATCCTCAGCTCTGGGAAATGCTGCCGGAAAAGCTCAATCCTGACATCGCGGTGCCTCCCTGGCCGAAGTTCCTCCGAGGTTGCGTCCGCTATCGTGAGAGTTTGGATCGGCAGAAGCCTGACGCCCCTGTCCTGGACGAAGAGTTCGAAACCTGATCCGCGCCAACTTCACCGACCGTGAAACTCGGGCAAAGCGGAGAGCACTGGCGCGCACCTTTCATCCACTCAGGCGGTTGCGGTGGCTGGCGTGTTCATCCACTCGCTCGTCCAGAGCTGCCGCAACCGGTCGCCTTCGCCTCGGAAATAGGCGTCTGCCGCTTCGCAATGCTCCACACGATCGCTGCGGAAATTGCGGATTGCCTGACGCAGCTCGCACCAGGCGACAATGTTGGCGGTCTGCGAGTAATAGATGAGGGCGATCGGCTGGATCCTGCGCTCCGTCGCGCGGCCGAGTTCGTCGCGGTAGTCAAGTTGCAGCTTCTGTTCGTCGCGGATGGCGCGACGAACCAGACCAAGATCGAGCCCGACAGGAGATTGGGCAACCGATCCCCAGGCGTAGAGCGCTTTTCGTTCCATCGCCTGGCGCAGCGGCGCAGGCACGGCGCCTGTTATCTTCTGGTTGACACCCTTGGCCGCCTGCTTGAGTTCCTCGTCGCCGGTTCGATCGAGCAAAGCCAGCGACAAGACGATGGCCTCCATTTCCTCGACCGAGAACATCAGCGGCGGCAGGTCGAAGCCCGGCCGCATGATGTAGCCGATGCCCCGGCCGCCCTCGATCGGAACCCGCATCGCCTGCAAGGCGGCGATGTCGCGATAGATCGAGCGCACGGTCACCTCAAGCGTCTCCGCCATGGCCGCCGCCGTCATCGGTCTGGTCGCCAATCGCAGGATCTGGATGATCTCGAAAAGCCGTGAGGCCTTGCGCATTTTTCGCCTCCGTTGGTCCAGGCTCCTGACAATACACTGTCAGTTGGGCAGTCGTATAGCTTTCCCTATCGAATTGAAAATCAACACGGTCTTGGAAATCGACCTTGAATTGGATAGCGGGCAACTGACATGACTTACAGCGAAAATCTCTGGCTCTACTTCACCCTTCTCTTCGGCATCATCATTGTCCCGGGAATGGACATGCTGTTCGTGCTGGCCAACTCCCTGAGCGGCGGCAGGCGCACGGGCATTGCTGCGACCGCCGGCATCGTGGCGGGCGGGGCGGTGCATTCGCTCTATGGCGCTATCGGTGTCGGTGTGCTCGCCGTCCTCCTGCCGACCCTGTTCAACCCGCTGCTCTTTGCCGGCGCCGCTTACATGGCCTGGATCGGCTTCACGCTGATTCGCAGTTCGATCACCGTGGAGACCGTCGGGGCGGGCGGTCTGGGCTCGGGCTGGCGGGCATTCCGCCAGGGCGCGGCGACCTGCCTGATGAATCCCAAGGCCTATCTCTTCATGATCGCCGTCTACCCGCAATTCCTGAAGCCGATCTATGGACCGATCTGGGCGCAGGGCCTGGTCATGGGCTTTATGACGATGGCGACCCAAGCGGCTGTCTATGGCACTCTAGCGCTGACAGCGGCGCGAAGCCGCACTTTGCTGGTGTCCAATCCCAAGGCGACGATCCTCGTCGGACGGGTCGCAGGCGCCCTTCTGATCGCCGTCTCAATACTGACGGCATGGCATGGCTGGCGCGTGTCCCTATGAGGAGGGCGCCGCCACCTGACGGTCCATCTTTCCTGATGTCTCACCCACTTGTTACTTTTTTGGTCTGAAAAATTTGCAATGATGCCGCCCGTCCAGCGAAGCCGGGGCTTTGAGGACCTTTGGTAATCAAACAGGAGTGCAGACATGAGACTGAAAGCTATAACCGCGGCAGTGCTCATCGCCGGTCTGGGGGTGATAGGCGTTGCGATTGCAGCGGAGGACGGCACGCACGAAGCACGTTCTGCGCTGATGAAGAAGGTCGGGGGCGCGGCAGGGGCAATGACAGCGATCGCCAAGGGCGAGAAGCCTTATGACGCGGAAGCGGTGAAGGCTGCCCTGATGACGATCTCGGAAACGGCAAAGGTTTTCCCGGATCAATTCAAGCCAGGCACCGAAACCGGGGATAAGGCAGCAAGTCCGAAGATCTGGGAAGATCACGAGGATTTCAAGGCTCGTGCGGCGAAGCTTTCAGCGGATGCCGACAAGGTTCTCGCCCAGCTTCCGACCGACGCAGCCGGAGTCGGCGGCGCCCTGAAGACGCTTGGCGGCAACTGCGGCGGCTGTCATGAGAAATTCAGAATAAAGACCGAATAGCGATCCAGGCATTTTGCTCGAACGATCCGTGCCAGCCTTGCCGCCGGTGCGGATCGTTTTATGTTTTCCGCAAAGCGGTTGGCAACAGGAGCGGTGAATGATCCGCAGGTTCGTCCGGTATTTGCTCTGTCTCGTCGGTGTATTCGTCATTGGCGGGGCGGTCTTCTATTTCATCACCGCGCCCACCGCGCTCCCCGAAAGCCACTGGGCCAACCTCGGCGACCCCGACCTGAAGAACGGCGAGATGGTCTTCTGGACGGGTGGCTGCGTCAGTTGCCACGCCGCGCCGGGATCGGAGGGCGATGCCAAGCTCACCTTGTCGGGCGGCCTGGCGTTGAAGAGCCCCTTTGGCACATTCCACGTGCCCAACATCTCGCCCGATGAGAGGGCGGGTATCGGGACATGGACGCTGGCGCAGTTCGGCAATGCGATGAAGCGTGGCGTCTCGCCGAACGGACAGCATCTCTATCCGGCCTTTCCCTACAATTCCTATGCCCGGATCAGCGACAAGGACATCAACGATCTCTTCGGCTATCTGAAGACGCTGCCGAAGAGCGGGAACGTCGCCCCGCCGCACGACTTGCCTTTCCCTTATAACATCCGGCTGGCGTTGGGCGGCTGGAAGTTCCTCTATTTCAACGACGAGCCGCGCGTCGTGCTCGCGGCCAATGTCGACGACAAGGTCAAGCGCGGCCAGTATCTGGTCGAAGGCGCCGGCCACTGCGGCGAATGCCACACGCCGCGCGATCGGCTTGGCGGCTTCGTGGCAAACACCTGGCTGTCGGGAGCACCGAATCCGGAAGGCCGGGGCCGCATCCCTAACATTACGCCAGGCTCGAAGACCGTCGGCTCATGGAGCCAGGACGATATCGCCAACTATCTGGAAACCGGCTTCACGCCCGACTTCGATACGGCAGGCGGCTCGATGGCGGAGGTGCAGCGCAACCTCGCTCGTCTGCCGAAGCCGGAGCTCGAGGCGATCGCAGCTTACCTGAAGGCGGTTCCGAGCCATTAATATTAGCGATATCTCAAAAATGCCGCATTGCAGCACTCCACTCGGCTCCACGCACTGGAATGCCCTGTGGCGAACCCCGGTTCGCTTTCCGAACGACGCCCAAGAACGTCTTCCGAAAGGACAGCCGCATGCATGTTACGTCGGTCAACTCTGCGGATGATCTCGAAACTGTTGCCCGCAAGGGCGGCAAATTGCGGCGCATGGTCGCCCGGTTGCCGACCTACATGGCCGACATCCGCGAAAATCCTTCCTGGCTGCCGATGTTCCTGCTGGCGCGCACCGTCCCGGCGCGCAAGGTGCATTGGCTGACCGCGCGGCGCAGCAATGGTGCGATCGAGAATCTGCCGACGCTCTTCAAGGGCGTGAATCATGCAGATGCCGTCGCGTCGCTGCGGCGCGACGGGATATTTCCGAACCTGAGCCTACCCGAGGCGATCACCCGTGAAATCGCCAGCTTTGCAGGCGCGACCCCATGCTTTGGAAATTTCGATCGCAAGATCGAGTTCCTGGCGTCCGATCACCGAGCCGTGGAGCAGCAATGGGGGCGGCCGATCCTGAGCGGCCACCATTTCGAGCGAGCGCTTGATTGCCCAGCCGTTCGTGCTGTCCAGCGCGATCCGGTTCTGTCGGAGATTGCGCGCTGCTATCTCGGTGCGCAGGCCCGGCTGATCACCACCCGCACCTGGTGGAGTTTTCCGACGAGAGCAAGCGAAGCCGACCGCAGCCTGGCATCGCTCGACAAGTATCACTTCGATCTCGATGACTGGCGGATGCTGAAGTTCTTTTTCTATCTCGTCGATGTCGACGAGGGCACCGGTCCGCATGTCTATGTCAGGGGCAGCCACAACAAGCGGCGCCTCAAGCACCAGTTGACCCTTCTGGTCGGCCACCCCGCGCACGAGATCCTCGAATTCTACGGCAAGGAGAGCGTGATGACGCTGACCGGCGCGGCCGGCTTCGGCTTCGCCGAGGATCCCTTCGGTTTTCATCTGGGCACGGTTGCCAAGACGAAGCCGCGTCTGATGATGGAGGTGGGCTTCGGTGTTTCCAAGCCCTCACGCCGCCGCTTCCACGGTGAGCCGGTCCTTCGATAAGACAAGCGGCGCGTCGGCCTAGGCCGCCTTCGGCTGGTGCTCGGCGCCGAACATCAGGACATATTGATCGAGGTCGTCGCCTGCGTGCCCGAGGGCGCGGTAGATTTCAGCAGCAAAGGTCATCGGTGCCGATCCCGGCGCCGTCACCAGCTTTCCGGCGCGCACTGCCTGCGGGCTGTCCTTGTAGTGCGCCTGGCCGGCATAGCCCGGCGCGCTGGCGATGAAGTCGGCGGCGTTGCTGGTATGGTCGGTCGCATTCAATGCTCCGGCGCGCGCAAGCGCCAGAGTCGCGCCGCAGATTCCTGCCACGAGCTTGCCATGCGTAGTGAAGTCGTCGATCACAGGCTTCAGATCGGGTGCCTTTTCCGTTTCCCAGATCGTGCCCCCACACAGCACCAGCCCGTCGAAGGCATTGGCATGCAGGTTTTCCGCGACGGTGTCGGACGCAACGCGCATGCCGCCCATCGAGCGCACCTCAGCGCCGTCGGGCGTTGCGATCACCACGTCGAAGCCGAAATAGGAGCGCGCGGAGGCCGTCAGTTGGGCGACCTCCCAGTCGGCGAATCCATCGGTGAGGACGATTGCAAGTCGGGTCATCCGTTTCTCCTTGCAGGCTGTCCGGGGCGATCAATGCCGCTCATGCCAAAGCTTGCATATAGCGCATGCCGGTGACCGGGCGAGGCACGAAGTCCATATTCTCGTAGAAGCGATGGGCCTGTACATTGCCGGTGGCGGCGCTGACTGAGAGATAGCCGCAGCCTGCACTGCGGGCCGTGTCGCGGGCGCGGTTGACGAGATGCTGACCGACGCCATGGCCGCGATGGCCGTCCCGCACGAAGAGATGATGCAGATCCATGCCGCGAGCACCGTCCTGCGCCCTGTAGAGCGGCACAAGAATGGCGTAGCCGATCAGGCCTTCATCGCTTTCGGCAACCAGGGCGCTGATCCATGGAACCGGACCGAACAGGTCACGCTCGAGCTGCTCCGGGCTCGAGGCGGCCGGATCGCCGTGGTACTTGGCGAGCAGGCCGATCATTTCGTTGAGTTCGGGCAGGTCACGCGGCTTGGCGGCGCGGATATTGATCACCGGCGGGCGGATCAATGAGATTTCGGTGTCTTCGATTTCAAGCATGGTCTTCGCGTCCTTGTGTGGTGTTCTGCCGTCAGGACGCTGCCGATACAACAAAGCCGCCTGACGGCGGCTTGTTGACAATATGATCTGTCCGGCCGCCCCTTACAGGTACAGCCAAAAATACGAGCTGGTGATGTGCGCGTTCTTGATCATGTGTTGATAGATCATCCAGAACGCGGTGTTTGTCAATGGGTTTTATGAGCTCGCGCTTGGAAGCGAACAGCGTTGCCTGACGCAGCCGTCCGATCGCTCGGTCACCGACATCGAGAGCTAGATCGGCAAGTGTCATGCCGATCTGTAAGCCGCCGCTGATCGCTCTTGGCGCCGAAATCGCGAGGCCGTTGATATCGCTTTTCATCTCAGGGATACTTGTATATAGGGTACCCCCCTATGCTAAATGGATAAGCTTATGTCCCACACCACGCACCAGAAGAAGAAGCTGCTGGCTCGCGTCAGCCGTCTGAAAGGCCAACTGGAGGCCGTCGAGCGCGCGCTGGAGGCGGAGCGACCCTGCGGAGAGATCTTGCAGCTGCTTGCCTCGATCCGCGGCGCCCTGAACGGCCTGACCGGTGAAGTGCTGGACGACCACCTTCACGAGCATGTCCTGCATGCCGCCGATGAGAAGGCCCGGATGGAGGCCGTCGAGGAAATATCCGAAGTTCTGCGAACCTACATTCGCTGAGATAACCGACATGAGGAGCGTGCGATGGCCGCACAGACCCAAACACTTGAGCACGACCACGTTTTCCTGGGTGCCGACCACGACCGCAACGCCCGGCGCGTTTGGTTCGTCATTGCGCTCACCGCCGTCATGATGGTGGTCGAGATCGGCGCCGGAACCTACTACGGCTCCATGGCGCTGGTCGCCGATGGCTGGCACATGTCGACGCACGCGAGTGCGCTGCTGATCTCGGCGGTTGCCTATCTCTATGCCCGCCGTCAGGCGCACAATCCGCGCTTCACCTTCGGCACCGGCAAGCTCGGCGATCTCGCGGGCTTTGCCAGCGCCATCATTCTGATGCTGATTGCGCTCCTGATGGCCTGGGAGAGCTTCCTGCGCATCACCCATCCCGTGCAGATCAGTTTCGCCCAGGCGATCGGCGTCGCTGTCGTCGGTCTGTTGGTCAATCTGGCGAGCGCCTGGCTCCTGAAGGACGACCATCATGGCCACAGCCATGGTCATTCCCACCATCACGAGCATCACCATCACGGCGATCATGCCCACCATGGCGACCATGCACATTCCGCACATGCCTCGGACAACAACATGCGCGCCGCCTACGTCCATGTCATCGCGGATGCGCTGACCTCGGTACTTGCCATCGCCGCACTGCTGTTCGGCAGCCTCTACGGTTGGCTCTGGCTTGATCCGCTGATGGGCATCGTCGGGGGCCTTATCATCGCCCAGTGGTCGTGGGGCCTGATGCGGTCGTCCGGCCGCGTGCTGCTCGATGTCGTGCCGCAGGAGGCAGATCTACAGGACGAGATCCGTTCGGCGCTGGAAACGGGCGGCGAGCGGATCACCGATCTCCATGTCTGGCAGGTCGGTCCCGGCCACCACGCCGCGATCGTCGCTCTGGTGACGCCACAGGTGGAAAGTCCTGCCTTCTACAAGGCAAAGCTCGGACCCGTTGCCGGCCTCTCGCATGTTACCGTCGAGGTCACGCAGTCCGCAGCCGCTTGACGCGACTCATCGGGGCCACAATCAGTCTCTAGCCAAGTGTTCGTTGATTTGAGGCAGAGGAATTTTCATGCGTGGCTTTTCGATCCGTCGCCGGACCCTTCTCGGTTCGGCATTGCTTTCACCTGCCTTTCTCCTGCCGCGCGTTGCGTGGTCGGAAGACAGCGACGATGAAATCAACCGGCGGATGGACGCGCTCGAAAAGGCGATCGGCGGTCGCATCGGCGTGTCGGCGATCGACACGGAGACCAACATCTCCTTCGGTTACCGCGAGACCGAGCGCTTCCCCCTCTGCAGCACCTTCAAGGTCCTGGCTGCGGGGTTGGTGCTGGCGCGTGTCGACAAGGGACAGGAAAATCTCGAGCGGCGCGTCGTCTACGAGCAGGACAAGCTCGTCACCTATTCGCCGGAAACGGAAAAGCACGTCGGCGGCGAGGGCATGAGCATCGGCGAACTCTGCGAGGCGGCGATCACACTGAGCGATAACACGGCAGGCAACCTGCTGCTGGAGAGCTTCGGCGGACCGGCCGAGTTGACCAAATGGCTGCGCACGCTCGGCGATCGATCGACGCGGCTCGACCGCTGGGAAACGGCGCTCAACGTAGCCAAGGACGGCGACCCGCAGGATACGACCACGCCGGACGCGATGGTCGACACACTCGGCAACCTGACGCTGGGCTCGGCCCTGTCGGAACCGTCGCGTGACAAGCTGGTGGCGTGGATGGTGGCGAACACGACAGGCGGCGCGCGGCTGCGCGCCGGCCTGCCGGACACGTGGAAGATCGGCGACAAGACGGGCACCGGAAACAACGGCAGCGCTGCCGATATCGCCGTCGTCTGGCCGCCCGGACACGGTGCGATCCTGGTCGCGGCTTACGTGACGCAGGCCAAGGCGCCGGTCTCCGAGATCAACCCTGTCTTCGCCGAGGTCGGAAAGATCGTGGCCGATATGGTCGGATAGCGCTTTCTTCTCAAAGAGATGCTACGGAAACGTGAATCTCCGTCGCATCGATCTGAATCAGTTTGTGAAGGCTTCATCGCTGAACTGAAGCGTTGTGCCAGGCAGGTTTCGTGAAATGTGTCGCCACTGGTCCTTTGGCAACTCAACATGACCGCTTTGCGCCGAAAGCAGCCGCCCTGTTGTCGCCTATCGCCATACTCACGCGATCGTTGCGAGCAGATCCTCCACCGAGGCAGCGCGGACGAAGGACTGCGCCGCCGCGGCAAGATCAGGGTCCAGAGTAACCAATGCGTCCGCTTGGAGCTGCGCGACGGCGATGTATTCGGCACAATAGGTATTCGTCCATTCGAGTTTGCTGGCGATGTTCCACGCGTACCGCTGCAACACGCGGTCGCCGAGCAGTCGAATTCTCAGACCGCGAAGATAGTCCAGCTGATCGTCAGCTTCCCTCTTGTCCAGATCGCCATTACGAACCGCCGAGTAGAGGCGGGCCAATACCTGGGATCGCAAGAGCGTCGGGGCAACCAAGTTGTGGCTGTCAGGGACCTCTGCGGCGTTCTTCGCGAGCAGGAGCGCAGCGTCTGCCGCGATCGCAAACCGCTTCTTCATCACGATCTTCCCTCCCTGGACATTGATGCGGATCCAGCTTGTGCGGTTAGATCATCCTCCCTCCAGTACCGACAGCAAAAAATGCCCCAATCCGTCATCGAGCCCGCTCTGCCGCCTTCTGGTCGTCAGAAACGGTCCGCCGGATCGACCGGCTTGCAAAGCGCGACTACGCCAGCTCCGCATCTAGGCACCGATGATCGTGTCGGTGCTCGGCTGGTCCTTGCTGTCGCCGTCGCCGGTCAGCTGCCGCTTCAGCTCGTCGGCAATCTGCTTTTCGATGGCCTCGCGCTGTTCTGGCGCCATCGCCTTGAGATCGTCCTCGGTCAGGCCGAGCCGCTGAAGGACCTGGTCGCGGATCCGCTCCGCCGGAGTCTGGTCGGCGAGATCGGTAAACTCGGAGACAACAGCGTCATGGCGTGCTTTCGCGGGATCTTCGGTGCCGTCCATGGTCACGGTGGCGCTACTCTGCAGCGCCCACATCGTGCTGGAGATCGACGTCGGCGTGCTGCTTGGCTGCAGTGCCGCGCCGCTCTGGCGAACGCTGAGTTCGATATCACCCGTCTGTTGCTTGTTGCGTTGGCCGGATTGGCTGAAGAGGTTGCTCAGTCCATAGGTGCTGGAAATGCTGCTGCCGATCTTCATGAAAATTCTCCTTTGAGCAATGCGCGGAGAATGGCGCGGCAGTCCTGCCCGGAGCTTGTGTCGGCGGGCTCGGATGGCCGGGACAAGTGGCGGCCATCCAATGGGTCTCGAGGCGTCAGGGCAGGGCGTAGCCGATCACATAGTCACCGGCCTTGGTGCCGACCGAGCCATGTCCGCCGGCGACGATGACGACGAACTGCTTGTTGTCGCTGGTCGTATAGGTCATCGGCGTCGCCTGGCCGCCGGCCGGCAGACGGGCCTGCCATAGTTGTTGGCCGTTGGTGACATCGTAGGCTCGCAGGTAGTTGTCGACGGCAGCCCCGAGGAAGGCGACCCCGCCCTTGGTTAGCATCGGGCCACCGATGCCGGGTACGCCGACCTTGAACGGCAGCGGCAGCGGCGTCATGTCGTGCACGGTGCCGTTCTTCAGCTTGTAGGCGATCTTGCCGGTGAGGAGATCGACGCCGGCGACGTAGCCCCATGGCGGCGCCTGGCAGGGGACCTTGAGCGGTCCGAGGAACGGTCCCATGAATACCCCGTAGGGTGCGCCGTCGTTGCGGTTGAGGCCCTGTTCGCTCCCTTTCTCATCCTGCCCCTTCGGCGGGATGTCGGAGGCGGGAACCAGCCGCGAGGTGAAGGCAAGATAGGTCGGCATGCCGAACATGATCTGCCGCTCCGGGTTGACAGCAACGCTGCCCCAATTGAAGGTGCCGAAATTGCCGGGGTAGATGATCGAGCCCACGAGCGAAGGCGGTGTATATCGCCCTTCATATTTGTATCGGTGGAAATCGATGCGGCAGGCGAGCTGGTCGAGCAGAGTCACCCCCCACATGTCCTTCTCCTGCAGCGGCGGCGGCGAGAAGGTGAGGTCGGAGATCGGCTGCATCGGCGACGTATGATCCTCAGGGATGGCACCTGATGGCGCGGGGATTTCCTTGAAGGGAATGATCGGCTCACCGGTACGACGGTCAAGCACGTAGATGTCGCCCTGCTTGGTCGGGCCTACCAGCGCCGGCACGACGGTCCCATCGGGCTTCTTCATGTCGAAGAGCACCGGCTGGGCCGGCACGTCCATGTCCCAGAGATCGTGATGGACGAACTGTTGAACCCATTTCAGCTGCCCGGTGTTGATGTCGAGCGCGACGATCGAGGAGGAGAATTTCTCGACGTTCTCGCTTCTGTTCATACCGAGCTGGTCCGGCACCTGGTTGCCGAGCGGGATGTAGACCATGCCGAGCCCGTCATCGACGCTGAAGACCGACCAGCTGTTCGGAGAGTTGGTCGTATAGGTCCGGCCTTGGGGCAGGGGGGTTGTCACATCGGGATTGCCGGAGTCCCAGTTCCAGATCAGAGCACCTGAATTGATGTCGAATGCGCGGATGACGCCGGACTGCTCTTGCGTCGAATAGTTGTCGTTGACGGCCCCGCCGATGATCAGCTTGCCGGCGACCGCGACCGGCGGCGAGGTCGAATAGTAGTAGCCGGCCGGATTGTACTTCATGCCCTGCTCAAGATGCAGCACACCCTGATCCGCAAAGCTCGTGCAGACCTTTCCGTCGAGCGCATCGAGAGCGATCAGCCGCGCATCCGAGGTCGGCAGGTAGACCCGATCGACGCAGGGCTGGCCGGCGGCCGTCGCCGTATCGTGGTAATAGGTGACGCCGCGGCAGGTCTGGTGCTGCCGGTCAGGGTTCATGCCGGAATTGGCGTCGTATTTCCATTTTTCCTTGCCGGTCGTCGCGTCGAGCGCGATCGCCCAGTTATGCGGCGTGCAGAGGTAGAGCGTGTCGCCCACTTTGAGAGGTGTCACCTGGTAGGTCGTTTCGCCGACATCATCGGGTCGCTTCACGTCACCGGTCTGATAACGCCAGACCTCCTTGAGATCCTTGACGTTGCTAACATTGATCTGGTCGAGCGGCGAGTAGCGCTGGCCGAATGGGGTGCGGCCATACTGGTGCCATTCGCCGTCCTGAACGGTGCCGCCGAATGTCGTCGTGCCGGAAGCCTCGGTCGGCAGGTTGCCGTGCAGGTCATGCGGGTCCGTCGTCATCGAGAAGCTCGCAACGGCTATGGCGATCAGCACCGGAATGGTTAGCGGCCAGTGGCTGGCCCCGTAGGACGTCCCGGTCGGACTCTGGAAGCCGAGGGGCCGACGGATCCAGGGCGTCAGCAGCCACAGTCCGAGCAGGATGATCAGACCGCCGCGCGGGCCGAGTTGCCACCAATCGAAACCGACCTCCCAGATCGCCCAAACAAGCGCAACGATGATCAGAGCCGCGTGGACCCACAGGGCGGCTGCACGACGCAGCAGAAGCAGGACGGCGGTGATGAGAAACATCGCACCGGCGAAGAGGTAAAAGAAGCTGCCGCCAAGGATGATGAGCCAAAGCCCGCCGCCGACCAGGGCAAGGCCGAGGAGCATGAAAAGAACGGAGGTAATGACGATTACTACCATTATGGGGAACTCCCGCTAAGGTTAGCCGGGTGCGGTCAGGCGCGAAAAATGCCTTCTAATCAGCGAGATAGAGCGGTCGCAATGGGCGTCAACTGCGACCATAGGTGTCAGAGGGGATAGGTTTGCATCCGATCACGTGCCGCAGAAGGTCTGCAGCACACGTTCTTCCGGCTTCGGCGGCTCCATGTAGGCCGCAAAGTCCGGTTGGTCGTCATACGGCTTGGCGAGAACGGCAAGCAACGCCTCGAACAGCGAAAAGTCGGCATCCTCGACGGCGGCGTTGATCGCCTGCTCGATGCGGTGGTTGCGCGGAATGAAGGCGGGATTGACAGAGCGCATGGCCGCCCTGCGCTCGGCCTCGGTCCGGCCCTCGTCACGGGTCAGGCGGTCGCGCCAGCGGGCAAGCCATTCGCGCGCCCCATCCGGTTCCCGGAAAGCCGAGAGGAACAGTGCCTCGCCATCTCCTGGACCGACGGCGTCGGAAAGGCGGCGGAAGGCGAGGGTAAGGTCGGCCTGGCTTGCCTGCATCGCGGCAAGCAGCGATTGAATAAGGTCCAGATCGCCGTCTTCGACGGTCGATAGGCCGATCTTCTCGCGCATGCCGCGCAGCCAGTGGATCTGGAAGCGCTCGCCATATTGCTGGATCACGCTGTTGGCGAGCTCGACGGCCTTTTCCGCATCCGCATCAAAGAGCGGCAACAGGGTTTCGCCAAGCCGTGCCAGGTTCCATTGGCCGATGCCGGGCTGATTGGCATAGGCATAGCGGCCGCCCTGGTCAATCGAGGAAAAGACCGTGCCGGGATGGTATTCGTCCATGAAGGCGCAGGGGCCGAAATCGATCGTCTCGCCCGAAATGGTCATGTTGTCGGTATTCATGACGCCGTGGATGAAGCCGATATGCAGCCACCTGGCGATCAAGGCCGCCTGCCGCTCGCAGACGGTCTCGTAGAGCGCGAGGTAGGGATTGTCCCTGTCCTTGAGTTCCGGATAGTGCCGGTCGATCACATAATCGGCCAGCGCCCGAACGCCGTCGGTATCGCCCCGCGCGGTGAAGAACTGGAACGTGCCGACGCGAATGTGGCTTGCGGCAACACGGGTAAACACTGCACCTGGCAGAATGTTCTCGCGATAAACGGGCTGCCCGGTCGAAACGGCGGCCAGCGCGCGGGTTGCCGGGACGCCGAGCGCATACATTGCTTCGCTGACGATATATTCCCGAAGCACCGGGCCGAGCGCGGCACGGCCATCGCCGCGGCGGGAATAGGCGGTCTGGCCCGCACCCTTCAGCTGGATGTCCCAGCGCTGGCCGTTTCGGTCGATCACCTCGCCAAGCAGGATCGCCCGCCCGTCGCCGAGCAATGGCACGAAGGAGCCGAACTGGTGCCCTGCATAGGCCATCGCCAGCGGATCGGCGCCTTCAGGCACGAGGTTGCCCGAAAAGATCGCCGCGCCGTCGCGCTTCAGCGCCTCGACATCGAGGCCGAGTTCTTCCGCAAGCGGTTCGTTCAGCTTGATCAGCCACGGCTCGGCGGCCTGCGAGGGCGCCTGGCGCGTAAAGAATTGCTGTGGCAACCGCGCATAGCTGTTGTCGAAGGCGAAGGGCCGCGAAGGGGATGCATTCTGAGCAAGGGTCATATGCTTTAGGTAGGGCTCCGGCACGCATGACGCAAGCCGGGAGCCCTTGCTCCGAGCTTGCGGCTGGTCGTGCGACGCTCCAGTAGCCCAGCCATTCCCGGATGGCACGGCTGCCTTTCCATATAAGCATAACGACGCCACATTTGCGGGCGTATACAAGGATCTCTAATCCCCTTTTGGCATCACGCCATACCATACCGCGGCCATCGCTTCCGCGCCGGCCACGCCATTGCGAGTGATCCCTGACGATGTCGGATCAGATCTATCAGGCGGCTGCCGTCGGGCGCGCCAAGCCCAATTTCCGCGTGGTAGCGATGATCGTGGCGAGCGCCATGTTTATGGAGCAGCTCGACGCCACCGTTCTGGCGACGGCGCTGCCGACCATGGCACGCGATTTCGGCGTCAGCGCCCCGTCGATGAGCATCGCGCTGACTTCCTACCTTCTCAGCCTGGCGATTTTCATTCCGGCAAGCGGCCTGATTGCCGATCGCTTCGGCTCGCGCACCGTTTTCCGCTCGGCGATCGCCGTCTTCGTGACAGGCTCCATCTTCTGCGCGCTGTCGCCCAATCTCCTCTGTCTCGTGCTGGCGCGACTGCTGCAGGGCCTTGGCGGCGCGATGATGCTGCCGGTCGGGCGCCTCGTGCTGCTCCGCAGCGTCTCCCGCAAGGACATGGTCAACGCCATGTCGTGGCTGCTGGTGCCGGCGCTGATCGGCCCGATCCTCGGCCCTCCGGTTGGCGGCCTGATCGTCACCTATCTCGACTGGCGCTGGATCTTCTACATCAACGTGCCGATCGGCATCATCGGCTTCACCCTGGTCTCGATCTTCATCGAGGACTTCAAGGGCGAGGCGAAGCGCCCGTTCGATACGGTTGGTTTCATTCTCTCCGGTATTGCGCTCGGCTCGCTGTTGTTCGGTTTTGAAAGCTCGAGCCGTCCGGGCGAGGGTGCGTTCTCGCTGTTCCTCATCGCGGTCGGTCTGCTCTTCGGCGTAGCCTATCTCAAGCACGCCCGCCGCCACCCGGCGCCGATCATGGACTTTTCGCTGATGAAGGTGTCGAGCTTCGGCACGTCGGTCATTGCCGGTTCGCTGACCCGTATCACGCAGGGCGCGCAGCCCTTCCTGCTGCCGCTCTATTTCCAGCTCGGTTTCGGACTGTCGGCGGCCAAGGCCGGCCAGCTCGTCACCGCAGCGGCCCTCGGCTCGATGGCGATGAAGGCCGTCGCACCCAGCGTACTGCGCCGTTTCGGCTTCCGCAGCAGCCTGGTCGCGAACGGCATCATTGCCACCTGCGGCTATGCCCTCTGCGCCGCCTTCCGGCCCGACTGGCCGCTGGGGCTGATCTTCGCGATCCTCGTCATGTGCGGCTTCTTCATGTCGTTCCAGTTCACGGCCTACAACACGGTGGCCTACGATGAGATCGACCGCGATCGCATGAGCTCGGCCACCAGCTTCTACACGACGTTCCAGCAGCTGATGCTGTCGCTCGGCATCTGCGTCGGCGCGCTGGCGCTCCACACGTCGATGACGGTCAACGGCAGCGAGACGCCGGAGCTCCACGATTTCTCCGCCGCCTTCCTTTTCGTCACCGCGATCTCGATCACGGCGACCTACTGGAACCTGCGCTTTTCGCGCAGCGCCGGCGCCGACATCAGCGGTCATAACGCCGGCAAGGCTGCGCACACCGCAGAACACTGACCGCGACGCGGCAGAGAACTGACCGTCACGCGGCACTCGGAAGCGCCGGCAGGCAAGCCTCGCAGATCGCGGCAACATGCCGGTGATCGGTGCCGCAGCAGCCGCCGACGATCCTGATTTGCGGCATTCTCTGCATCAGCTCCCTGTACCGCTGCCCGAGATCGACCGGATCGCCGGCATCCAGCGTTTCGCTGTCGTCCAGTTCTGCATGGCTCATGCGCGAGGCATTTGCCCGCAGCCCATGAATGCGTTTTGTCCATCCCGCGCGATGATCCAGCGCCTCGGCAAAATGCGTCGGATGCGCGCAATTGATCATGTAATAGGCCACCGAACCGCCCGTCGCCGCATCCGTCGTCTCGATTACCTCCTGCATGCTGCGCCCGGTCACCAGCTTGCCGTCGGTCTCGACCGTGAAGGAGATAACGCAGGGCATATCCCGGGCCGAGGCCGCCCGGGCGATACCGATTGCCTCGTCGATGTTGTTCAGCGTGACGGCGGAGATCATGTCCGCATCGCTCTCGGCAAAGCTGCTGATCTGGACGCTGTGATAATCCTCGGCTTCGGCCGCGTTCATCCGGCCGGCCTTGTACCCATCGCCGCGTGGTCCCATCGCGCCGCTGAGCACGATCGGCCGCCCCGGCTCCTCGTGCCGCTCGCGCAATCCCGCAAGCAGGGCAATGCTTTGAACGTTTGCGTCATGCAGCGCATCCGGCGTGTAACCCAGCTTTTCCGCCCAATCGGGGCTCGCCCTCCATGTCGGGCTGTCGAGAATGAAGCCGGCGCCATGCTTGCGGGCGATGTCGAGGTAACGGCGATAGTAGGCGCGCAGCCGGTCGCGGCCTTCTTCTGAAGCCATCATCACGAAGGATGCGAAGTGCGGCAGCTGCAGCCCGTCATGAAAGATGAAGGTCGTTTCCATGCCGCCGTCGGTGACGAATGCGCCGCCCTTGAGTTGCGGCAGGCTGTGTCTGTACTTGGCCATGACAATCCCTCTATGTGCAAGCAATTCTCACGAACAAGTTCTCCGCTTCCGGGCTGCGAAACTAGACGACTTGCGGTATAGTTGGGCATCGCATGATGTTTGCCTTTGATTTCAGCCGCTTCCGCGGGGCGGATGACAAAAGGCCTCCATATAGACCAGAGCTGGCGGGCAAAAACCGTACCGGCGGTACAGGGAATTTGATGCGCAAGGGCGAGGAGACCAGAACCCGCATCCTGGATGTGGCCGAGACTGCCGTCCTGCAGAAGGGCTTCGGCGGCACCTCGATCGAAGAGCTGATCGCCGAGACCGGCATCACCAAGAGCGGCTTCTTCTACCACTTCCGGGACAAGAACGCGCTCGCCAAGGCGCTGCTCGAGCGGTACATCGAAAACGACGAACGAATCTACGACGAGATATTCACCCGCGCCCGCGAGCTGACCGAAGATCCGCTGCAATCCTTCATGCTCGGTCTGAAGCTGCTTGCCGAACTGCTGTCCGACCTGCCGAACGGCCATCCGGGCTGCCTCGTGGCCACGGTCTGCTACTATGAACGCCTGTTCGACCGCGACATCCAGGAAATCAACAAGCAGGCGGTGCTCGCCTGGCGACGGCGGTTCCGCGGCATGTTCGAGGAGATCATGGTGGTCTACACGCCGCGCGAACCGATCGAGATCGACCAACTGGCCGACATGGTTTCGACGGTGCTCGAGGGCGGCATCGTCCTGTCGAAGGCGTTGAAGGAACCGCAGGGGCTCGCCGACCAGGTTCTCGTGCTGCGCAGCTTCGTGAAGCTGCTGTTTCAGCCGCAGATCGTTCGCCAGTGATCCGGCCTAGCGGTCGTCTTCCATGGCAGCCGCCATCTCGGCGAGCTTGCGCACGGTATTGAGATTGCGCGCCGTTCCTGGTTTCAAGGCCGGCAGCTTGAGCTTCGATTTGCCGGAGCCAACAGGGAAGTGGACATAGATTTCGCGCCCGGCGAGAACGGCCTCTTCGCCATCGGGGGCCACCATCTTGTCCAGCGCATCATCAGGTGCCGCTTCCGGTAGGAAGCTTACCAGGAGATAGTTGGGCTTGGCATCGGGGAAGGGCGCGTTGGCGGCAATCGCTTCCAACTCCTTGCGGCTGCGCAGCATCACGCCGGGTTTCTTGCCGAGCAGCTTTCCCAGCGCGTCGTCCAGCTTCTGCTCGACCTCGACCTCTGCTGCATCGGCGCGAAACAGCACGTTGCCGCTCTGGATGTAGGTCTTCACGTCGCTGAAGCCGAGCTCTTCGCAGACCGCCTTCAGCTCCGCCATGGGCAGCTTGCCCGTGCCGCCGACATTGATCGCCCTCAGGAGCGCCACATAGACCGTCACGGGCTCCTCCAGCCGATTATATCTTGCCCGCGACCTTGATCGCGAAAGCATATTCGAAGGCGATCTCCTCGAGGCGCTGGAAGCGTCCCGAAGCGCCGCCATGGCCGGCATCCATGTTGGTCTTCAACAGGATCGGTGCCGAGCCGGTGGTCTTTTCGCGCAGCCGCGCCGCCCACTTTGCCGGCTCCCAATAGGTGACGCGCGGATCGGTGAGGCCGCCGAGCGCCAGGATCGGCGGATAGGCCTTGGCGCCGACATTGTCGTAGGGCGAATAGGCGGCGATCTGCTCGTAGTCTTCCTTGCTCTCGATCGGGTTGCCCCATTCCGGCCATTCCGGCGGGGTCAGCGGTAGCGTGTCGTCGAGCATGGTGTTCAGCACGTCGACGAAGGGAACGGCGGCGATCAGGCCGGCGAACTTTTCCGGCGCCATGTTGGCAACGGCGCCCATCAGCATGCCACCGGCCGAGCCGCCCTCGGCGATGATGTTGGCATAGGAGGTGAACTTCTCCTGATTCAGATAGTCAGCGGCGGCAATGAAGTCCTTGAAGGTGTTGGTCTTCTTTTCCATCTTGCCGTCTTCGTACCAGGCAAAGCCCTTGTCCTTGCCGCCGCGGATATGGGCGATGGCATAGACGAAGCCGCGATCGGCGAGCGACAGGCAGTTGGTGTTGAAGCCGGCCGGAATGGTGATGCCGTAGGCGCCGTAGCCGTAGAGCAGGCAGGGTGCCGAACCGTCGAGCGGCGTGTCCTTGCGATAGAGCAGGGTGACGGGCACCTGTTCGCCATCCCACGCGGGCGCGAACACGCGGCGGGTGACGTAATCGTCCGGATTGTGGCCCGAGGGCACCTCCTGGGTCTTCAACAGCGTGCGCTCGCGCGTCACCATGTTGTAGTCGTAGAGCTGCGACGGCGTCGTCATCGAGGAATAGGAGAAACGGATGACGTCGGTGTCGTATTCCGCGGCCCCCTGCAGCCCGAGCGAATAGGCCTCTTCGGCAAAGGCGATCGCGTGTTCCTCGCCGGTGCGACGGTCACGGATGATTATCTGCGGCAGGCCGTCCTTGCGCTCCAGCCAGAGCAGGTGGCGGGCATAGGCCATGTGGCTGATGATCAAGGTTCCCGGCTTGTGCGGCACGACCTCGCGCCAGTTCGCCTTGCCCGGGTTTTCAACCGGCGCTTCCATAATCTTGAAATCCTTGGCGTCGCCGTCATTGGTCAGGATGTAGAAGACGTCGCCGCCTTCCGTCATCGAATATTCGATGCCTTCCTCGCGCGCGGCGACCAGCTTCGGCTCGGCCGTCAGGTCCTTGGTGGACAGCAGGCGGTATTCCGAGGTCTCGTGATCGTGGATGTCGATGTAGATGAAGTCGTCGAGCAGCGAACCGCCGACGCCCATGAAAAAGCCCGCATCCTTTTCCTCATAAACCAGCCGGTCTTCAGATTGAGGCGTGCCAAGAATGTGGTGGAACACCTTCGACGGGCGGTGGTTCTCATCGAGAGCAGAATAGAAGAAGCTCTTGCCATCGGGCGCCCAGACGCCGCCGCCGCCGGTGTTCCCGATCACGTCGGCCAGGTCCTCGCCAGTCGCAAGGTCGCGCACGCGCAGCGTATAGAACTCAGAACCCTTGTCGTCGTAACCCCAGATGCCACGGCTGTGGTCGGTCGAGTGATCGAGGCCGGCGAGCCTGAAATAGGCCTTGCCCGCGGCCTCCTTGTCGCCGTCGAGCAGAACGGTGCGGATAGCCTCGTCCTTGACGGCGCCGTTACGCGGAATCCGGAAATAGCGAGGCTGTTCGCCGCCGGTCACGAAGAAGGTACCGTAGGCGTAGTCGCCGTCCTTCATCGGCACGGAGCTGTCGTCTTCCTTGATGCGGCCGCGCATCTCCGAAAACAGCGTCTTCTGCAGCACCTTTGTGTCTTCCATGGCCGCGTTCATGTAGACGTTTTCGGCTTCCAGATGTTGGCGGATCGCGGGATCGAGGATCGCGGGATCCTTGAACATCGCCTGCCAGTTGTCGGCGCGCAGCCAGGCATAGTCGTCGGTGCGGGTGATGCCGTGGCGCGTATCGGAGATCGGCTTCTTGGCGGCGACGGGTGGGTTCGGCAGGTTCTTGAAGACGGTCAAGGAAAGCTCCGGAAACGTGATGTCAGGTGGGCAAGAGATAGAGAGGCGGATGCCTGGGATCAAGCGCCCAAGACGGCCCTGTGGCAAAACCGAAGGAATGCTCACGTTGCCTTGATGTCACCACATTGTTTAAGAAAGTCCGCTATGCCACCCGGAATTCGCCCCTCGTACGACCGTCAAAACCACGGTTCTCCACAGGCGATTCCGGAATGAGAATGCAAAGGAATCCCACCGTAATGCCAAAACGTCTCGTGTTGCTTCTGTCCGCATTTAGCCTTGCTTTTCCAGCCTTCGCAGTCGATCCCGCCATCAAGAAGCAACTCGAAAAGCTCGATCCCGCGACCCGCCTCGAACAGAGCTGTGACACGGAGGCGATGAGCCGAATCAACAAGGACGAGACCGGCTACAAGCCCGACAAGGTCATCGCCTACACGTTCAAGGATCCCGTTCCGAGCGACGACAGGCTGGAGGCGCCAGGCGCGGTCTTCCGCAGCAAGGGCGACTGGTATCATCTCTCCTACACCTGCATTACCGGCCCGCAGCACATCAATGTCCGCGATCTGCAATACAAGATTGGTGAAAAGGTCCCGCGCGAGAAGTGGGAAAAATATTACCTCTATGATTGATCGCGGCGCGCGCCGTGAGTTGCCTTTCTGAAGCCTTAGTCCTCAGGCATCAGAATTGCCGCTGAAGCCGGCGGCGAATCGCAGCAGCGACCGCAGGCGGCATCAAACCACATGGCGCCTGAACGCGGTGTGCATTATGCAGCGCTTGAACCAAGAACGGCTTCTCTTTGGCATGAATCGTATTCTTCTCGTTTCGGCGTTGCTGATCGCATCCGCCTCGATTGTGTCCGCTGCCGCTCCTCCGCCGGAGGAAGCGCCGGTCGTCACCGCGCCCTCGAAGGTCGTGCAGGCCCCCAAGATGGCAGCAGGGCCGAAGCTGGTTGAGCCGCATCTGCGCATTGCCCGGTCGGGCATCAAGGGTCACGCGCGGGTGGCGCTGACTTTTGACGCTTGCATGGGTCAGGCCGACGACCGCATCCTCTCGGTGCTGGTCCAGGAGCGCATTCCCGCGACCATTTTCGTCACTGCGCGCTGGCTGAAGCACAATCCGCAGGCGCTGCAGGTCTTCCTTGAGAATCCCGATCTGTTCGAACTCGAGAACCACGGTCAGAATCACGTTCCAGCCGTCGACAAGCCGGTCTCGATCTATGGCATCGCGTCCGCGGGCTCGCCCGAGGCCGTGCGGCAGGAAGTGCAGGGCGGTGCCGATGCGATGCTCGCAGCCGGTATTGCCCCGCCGCACTGGTTCCGCGGCTCGACCGCCAAATACGACCTCTCCGCCATCGCCCAGATTCGCGACATGGGGTACCGCATCGCCGGTTACTCGGTGAATGGAGACGGCGGCTCGCTGCTCGGCGCCGCTGTCACGGAAAAGCGCATTGCATCGGCCAAAGACGGCGACGTCGTGATCTCCCACATCAACCAGCCGACCCACGCCGCCGGCGAGGGCGTCGCCAAGGCGATCGTCGATCTCATGGCCAAGGGTGTCGAATTCGTCCGGCTGCAGGATGTCGAGGACACCGGCGACGACCGGACGACGCAGTGAGCTAGCCACGGGCGCTCTGTAGCGTTTCCTCACTCACGTTCGAGGGTAGGGGCACGTCGGGCGCGTCGCGATCCAGCGCGAAATCATCAAACCAGTCGCGGTACCCTCCGCCGATCAGTGCGCCGATAACCTGTGTCGCAAGATAGGAGAAGGTGATGCCGTTGCCGCCATAGCCATAGGCGGCGTAGACTTGTGGCATCGAGGGAACCGGACCGATCAGCGGTAGGCCGTCCGACGTCTCCCCGAACGTGCCGCACCATGCCGTCGCGACGCGGGTGTCGGCGCTGGACCAGAGCCGCTTCATCTTCTCCCGGATCGTCATGATCTTTTCGGCGAGCTTGGCGTCGCGGGCCGCGGGGTCGACGGTGTCGTCATCCTCGCCGCCAGCGATGATCCGCCCATCAGGCGTCGTGCGCATGTAGAGATAGGGGTGGCTGTCTTCCCAGATCAGCACCTGATCGCGCCAGAGCGCTGCCGGATCCTGCGGTATCGTCGCCAGCGCCCAGCTCGATGTCATCCGGTGCTGTTTCGGCATATCGATGCCCGGCATGGCGTAGCCGGTGGCGAGCACCGCCGTTTTCGCCTCGATGACGAACGCACCGTCTGTTTCGGCGCTGACCCGCCCGCCTTCGCTATGTAGCTTGGTGACCGAGGCGCTGATCAGGCGCGCGCCTTGCTTCACGGCAATGTCCAGCAGACCCCAGGTCAGGAGCAGCGGATCGGCCTCCGCCGAGCCGCGCGACAGGATGCCCCCATCGCGGTCGACTTCGAACTCGGTAAAGAGATCGCAATGTTCCAGATACCGGCTTGGCAGTCCGGCACGACGACGCAGCTCGACCTCCCTGCGAAGATCGCCCGCGCCCTCCTGGTTATTGGCGAGGAACAGCGATTGCCGGGGAAGCAGGTTGCAGGCGATCCGGTGGGCGACGATCAGCTTGGAGAGACCGGTGACCGAGGCTGCGCTCCGCCTGTAGATGCCGGCGGCGCGTTCGAAGCCATGGAAACGCTCGAGTTCGCTGAGCGTTCGGTCTATCTCCCACTGCAGCATGGCGGTGCTCACTGCCGTGCTGCCGAGACCCGGCGTCTCGCGGTCGACGATGACCACGGAAAGACCTCGTTCCGCGAGGTGCTGGCCCATCAGCGCGCCGGTAATCCCGCCGCCGATCACCATGGCGTCGACTTTGAGATTGTCCTGAAGTGGCTGGTAATTGGGCTTTGTTCCTGCGTGGCTCCAAGGGGAGGTGCCGCTCTTCAGCCGGTTCTGGCTGGAATCTGCAAGATCGATTTCTGCCATCTGACGCTTCTTACCTCAATTATTTCGGCAATTGCGGTTGCAGTCTCTCTTCGATGAAAAGTTCATCGACGATGGTCATGACAATCAGCGATAGTGGTAGTGCCAGCATAGCACCAACTGCGCCCCACATCCAAGTCCAGAACAAGATCGCCAGAAACACCACGAAGGGATTGATTTCCAGGCGCTTTCCCATGACCGCCGGGAAGATCAGGTTTTCCATGACGAGGTGGACGATGAAGAATGCCGCCGCTGGCATAAGGCCCACCACGATGCCGTCATGCGTGATGATCCCCGCGATGGCGACCGCCAGCGTCATCATCGTAATGCCGAGATAGGGGATGAAGCTCGACAGGAACGCGAAGAAGCCCCAGAGCACCGGCGCCGACAGGCCGCCTACATAGGCGATCACCATCATCACGAGGCCAAGGCAGACGTAGATCAGCGACGCCGTCGCAAAATAAAATCCGAGAACCTGTTCCACGCCGTTGATCACGCGGATGGCGGCAAGCCGCTGCGAGCGCGACCGGAACACCATAATGATGGATTTGCGCAACGTCACCCGTCCGGCAAGGAAAAGCAGCAACGCGGCGAAGAAGATCAACGCCTGCACGAGGGCAGGGGTGAGATTGGTGCTGACGAGATGCACGACGTTGCCAGTGTTCTCCAGAAGCTTCTCACTCGACATTGGTCCGGTCTGGAAAGTCTCCGGCGTAATGTGCAGCCACTTGATGCGCTCGAGATAGGGCATGAGGCGGTTGAAGGTCTTCTCGACGAAGGCCGGGCCCTCGTTGACGAGCCTTGTCACCGGTCCGGCAAGCGAATTGGCGAGAAGCGCGATCACAAGCGCAACCGCAGTAGACAGGATGACCGCATTGGTGATGCGCGGCACGCCGAGCTTGCTGAGCTTTTCCGCCAGCAGCCCAAGGATCATGCCGACGACGACGGCGAGCGTCACCGGAATGAGGATCAACGACATCATGTAGATGGCCGATAGTGCAAGCACTCCAAAGATACCGATGACGGCCCAGGCCATGCTGACATCAAGCCCGTCCTTCTCCAGGCGACGCATCGGCGCTTGTGGCATCTCCTCCGTGTCCTGGGTCAGTTTTTCTGCCCAGGCGCTGACGGGAGTCGTGCCCACTGTCATTTTGCTGGCCTGCTTGCGGATGCCGTTGGCAATTCCCATCGATAGACGATCCCCGGAAGCCCAGTTGCTTCGCGACGGAAACGCGCGGAACCCCTTCAGGTTCCTAAGGTCAGGCAGACAGGGTCAGGCCGATGCCCCAGGGATCATGCAGGAAGACACCGCCATTGCGCGTTTCACTCTTGATCTCCAGTTCGTCGAGCTTGGTGACAGCTTTTTTGAGCGCTTCCTTGTCGTTGAAGCGTAGCGTGTAGTCGGAAAGGCCCGTCATGCCCTCGGCGCGGGTGCCGGCGCCGCGGCTGTTCCAGATGTTGGCGGCGACATGGTGATGGTAGTCGCCGGTCGCAAAGAAGCTGGCGCCGGGATAGCGCGCCATCAGCTTCAGGCCAAGAATATCGCGGTAGAAGGTGTCTGCTTCCGGAATGTTGCCGACCTGCAGGTGGATGTGGCCGATTGCCGTTCCGTCGGCCATTCCGTTCCAGGCATCGTTGGGTGCGCTGTTGTAGAGCGATTGCAGATCGAGGCGAAGCGTCGCCATTTCCACCTGACCGTCCGGCTGGAATTTCCATTGGTCGTGGGAACGGTCGGCATAGATCTCGATGCCGTTGCCTTCCGGATCGGAGAGATAGATGGCCTCGCTGACGAGGTGATCGGATGCGCCATCCAGGACGACATTGTTGTGCGCCGCGTGGCGCAGCCAGCGGGCGAGCTCGGTGCGGCTGGGCATCAGGAAGGCCGTATGGAAAAGGCCGGCTGCGTTGCGCGGTGCGACACGCACATCCTTGCCTGTCGTCAGCGTCAGAAGCGGCGTGCCGTCGACACCGAGGATTTCGCCGCTCGCGCTTTTCTCGATGACATTAAGGCCAAGCATCGATTGATAGAAATTGGAAACCAGCGGCAGGTCGGTGACGACGAGATGCGACTGATCGACATAGGCAGGACGGGTCAGGGCGTAGGACGTTTCAGTGGTCATGGGCGTATCTCCTGCCTTGGATGGGGGAGGCATACCGGCGGTAGCGGCGAAAGCGCCGCCCGTAGCAATACCAAGGAATTTGCGCCGGTTCATGTGCCTCAGAGGTTCCCTTGGTCGCTGTACTTGATCCCTATATGGCGCATTCTGATTGTTCACAGAAGATCCGATTTTGACGATTCAGCGTTCGATGCCTGTTGACAAGAATCCATCCTGATCTTGATCTTGATCAAAGCGCCTTATTTATCTCTTGAGAGGATGTGGCCGTAAGAAACGGCAGCGCTGGAGGGCCTGAATGTACAAGAGAATCATCGTTCCGATAGAAATAGGCGGGTTGGACAGGGGCGAAAAGGCGCTCCGCAAGGCATCCACGCTCCTTGAAAAAGGTGGCGAGATCATTTTGCTCAACGTTGTCGAGGACGTTCCCACCTATGTCGCGATCGATCTGCCGCCCGAGCTGCGGCAAAACGCGATCGACGATGCCGAACAGAAACTCGGCATGCTGATCCGCACGAGCGGCATACCGGCAATGATCGAGATCGGTCACGGCCGCCCCGCCCACAGTATCCTCGCTGCCGCCGAAGCGCATGATGCGGATCTGATCATCGTCGCCTCGCACATTCCCGACTTCAGCAACTACTTCATCGGTGCCACCGCCGACCGCGTCGTCAGGCATGCCAAATGCTCGGTGCTGGTCGATAGGCAGCGCTGAGAAGAACAACGGCAAAAGACCGATGGAGGAATATCCATGACCGACACGCAGACCTACGAGCAGATCCTACGCAACCGCCAGCGCGAGCTTCTATCGCGGCTGAGTCGCATCGACGTTGATCTCGGGCGCACCAAGGAGCAGGACAGCGACGACCGCGCGATCGAGAGCGAGAACGACGAAGTGCTGGAGGGGCTTGGCCAGGCCGGCCAGGAAGAGCTGCGCGCCATCGACGCAGCCCTCGATCGGATCACGAAAGGCACGTATGGCACCTGCGTCCGCTGCGGCGAGCCGATTTCGAAGAAGCGTCTCGGCGCCGTACCCTATGCCCCGCTCTGTGAAGACTGCATGAGCTGAGAGGCTCTCAGTCATTAAGGTGGCATGTCATCAAGGGTGGCCCATTTTCAGGCTACCCTTCTGCCTTCCACCTGTGTATCTCCACGCCGAAGCCAGAGCGTCCAAAGCTCACGAAGATGTAACGGCGTGCCATCGCTGTTGTGTTGCCTGCACACCGTTTCGGTGCGACGATCGGTTGGAAAGGTGAGGGGTTTCCCGGCATGACAGAGTTCAACGGCATCCGCTGGGCTTACGACAAATATGAGCTGATCGCCGATGGGGTCGTCCATGGCATTGGGCTTGCTTTCGCGCTCATCGGCGCGACCGTTCTGATCTTTTACGCCACTCTCTGGAGTTCCAATGGCGAACTCGCGGCGGCATGGATCTACAGCGTCGGCCTCGTGCTGACGATCGGCATCTCCTTCTCCTATAACGCCTGGCCGGTTTCGCGAACGAAGTGGTTCCTTCGCCGGCTCGATCACTCCTCGATTTTCATCCTGATCGCCGCCACCTACACACCCTTCCTGGAGCGTGGCGCCGACAGTCCGCTGCTGTTCGGGATGCTCATCGGCATCTGGGCGATCGCGGGGCTCGGCATCTTCCTGAAGTGCGCCCTTCCAGGCCGCTTCGACAAGGTTGCCATCCTTCTCTACCTCGGCATGGGGTGGAGCGGCATCTTCGTGGCCGGGCCGGTGGCGGAGCGCATCCCCTTTGTATCGATGCTCCTGATCCTCATCGGCGGGATCATCTATTCCCTCGGTGTCATCTTCCACGTCTGGGAGAAGCTGCGCTTCCAGAACGCCATCTGGCACGGCTTCGTGGTCGCCGCGGCGGCCGTGCACTACTCGGCGGTGCTCACCTGCTTCAGCATGGCAGGCTCCGGGGTCTGATCAGCCGGCCTGCGTGTCCATTTCGATCAATTCTCTGCTATCGCGAATGATCGCTTTCGTCCCGTCATTTCGTTGGTTTACAACGCTGAATGCCGGGCGTATGCCGCTTCCCGGAACCGAACTGAAACTGGACTTGATATGAACCACGCCGTTCTCGTGCGCGATGCCACCGAAGCCGACCTCCCGGCAATCCGCGATATTTATAATCACGCTGTCGAGCATACGACCGCCATCTGGAACGAAACGCTGGTTGATCTCGACAACCGCATCGAGTGGTTCAAGGCCCGCAAGGCAAAGAGCTTCCCGGTCATCGTTGCGGAGAAGGATGGCAAGGTCACAGGCTATGCCTCCTATGGTGACTGGCGAGCCTTCGACGGCTACCGCCACACGGTCGAACACTCAGTCTATGTCGACAAGGATTGCCGCGGCGCGGGGATCGGCGAATTGCTGATGCGGGCGCTGATCGAGCGTGCCGCCGAGGCCAACATCCACGTGATGATCGCCGGCATCGAGGCGGCAAACGCTGCGTCCATCAAACTGCACGAAAAGCTTGGTTTCCGCGTTGCCGGCACCTTCTCGGAGGTCGGCACGAAGTTCGGCCGCTGGCTCGATCTGACTTGCATGGAGCTTAGGGTCACGAAGTGAGCCTCATCGTTCTCACTGGCGCTTCCGGATCGGGCAAGACGGCGATTTCCAAGGCGATCGCCGCTCGGTTCGCTGGTGAAATCGACGTCTACCATTTCGATGACATCGGCGTTCCCCCGCTCTCGCGGATGGCGGCGGACTACGGCTCGCCAGCCGGATGGCAGCGGGCCATGACCTTCAAGTGGTTTGAGAGCCTCGCGGAGGCACAGCACTCCGGCCGAAATCAGTTGCTCGAAGGCCAGATGCGCCTTGCATTTCTAGAAGAAGCGGCAACAGCAACAGGCATTGCCTATTTGCCGCTGCTGGCCGACTGCGATGACGAAACACGAACGCATCGCCTGGCGGTCGAACGCCGGCAGCCAGAGCTTGCCAACACCGAAATGATGATCTGGGCATCCTTCCTCCGCCGCGAGGCCGTGGCAAAGAAATGCGCGATATTGGATACGTCCCGCTTGTCGCTGGATGAAAGCGTCCAGGCGGTCGTCGAACGCTTCTAAGCAGCTCGGACGGGAGCTTTTATTTCTCCGGCTCGAACACCATCGCGTGGCCGTTGATGCAGTAGCGCAGGCCGGTCGGCGGCGGACCATCGGGGAAGACATGCCCCAGATGGGCATCGCAAGTGCCGCAGCGGATCTCCGTGCGGACCATGCCGTAGGTCGTATCGCGGAGTTCGGTCACCGCGTCGGGTGAGACAGCTTCGAAATAGCTCGGCCATCCGCAACCGGCATCAAACTTCGTGTCTGAGCGGAACAGCGGTGCATTGCAGCCGACGCAACGATAGAGCCCGGTTTCGAACGAATCCCAATAGGGGCCGGTAAAGGCACGCTCGGTGCCATGCTGGCGGGTGATCCGGTATTGCTCGGGAGTCAGCTGTTCCTTCCACTCCGCGTCGGTCTTGTGAACTTTGGCGATTGTCGTATCGGCCATGGCTTGTTCCTTTCGCGCCGGGGGGCGGCTTTGATTTTCGACAGCAATGTGGTGCGAAAGGTCGCATGGATCAAGGGATGCCGAGCACGTCAAAGCGTCATCCCGTTCCGGCGAAAACGGCGATGCCGTTGATATTTCGTCGATAAACCGATCGCCCCGGAGGTTTGAGGCGCCCTGGACAGAGTCTGTGACTATCGCTTCAATAGACGCTTCGAAGATACTGCAAGGGGCTGACCGACCCGAGATGATCCGTTCCCTGTGAGTATCCTGCCGCTGCCGGTTGCTCCCGGTCGAACAAGACTTGTGACCGCGCTCCTGTTCTCGTAAACCTGACGGACTTCCGGCTTTCACCGGCTCGACGAAGCACTGCCAGCAGAGGAGGGTACATGGCCGGTGTCACGGCTTTGACATTTGCGGCCTTGTGTCTGCCACTTCTCGGCGCCGTTCTCGCTCCCTTTCTCGTTCGCGTCCTTGGGGCGAACGCCGCTTGGCTCTTGGCGCTTGCGCCGCTTTTGGCCTTTGCGCACTTCGCCAGCCTGCTGCCGGTCATAGCGGGCGGCGAGATGATAACAGGCGGCTATGCCTGGGTGCCGAGCTTCGACCTCCGCTTTTCCTGGCTGCTCGACGGTCTTTCGCTGACCTTCGCGCTGCTGATTACCGGGATCGGCACGCTGATCGTCCTCTATTCGGGCGGATACCTGAAGGGGCATCCGGATCAGGGGCGCTTCTTCTCCTTTATCTTCCTGTTCATGGGCGCCATGCTCGGCCTCGTCGTCTCGGACAGCCTGCTGATGCTCTTCATCTTCTGGGAACTGACGTCGATTACCTCCTTCCTCTTGATCGGGTTCGACCACGAGCGCGAGGCAGCGCGTCGCGCCGCCCTGCAGGCGCTCGTCGTTACCGGCGGTGGCGGCCTGCTGCTGCTGGCGGGCCTGCTCCTGATCTGGAGCACGACAAACGCGACTGATTTGTCGACGCTGCTGCTATCCGGCGATCTGCTGCGTGGCAATCCATATTATCTGGCGATCCTGATCCTCATCCTCTGTGGCGCCTTTACCAAATCGGCGCAATTTCCGTTTCACTTCTGGCTGCCGAACGCGATGGAGGCGCCGACGCCGGTCTCGGCCTACCTGCATTCGGCAACGATGGTGAAGGCGGGCGTCTATCTCCTGATGCGCCTCAATCCCGTCATGGGCGGGACACCGGCCTGGGAGACCTTGCTGCCGCTCTTCGGCGGCGTGACGCTGGTCGTCGGCACGCTGCTTGCGATCCGCCAGACCGATCTCAAGCTGCAACTCGCCTATACGACCGTTTCCTCGCTTGGCCTTCTCGTGCTGTTGACCGGCTTCGGCGCGCCCTATGCCATCGAGGCCGCGGCGCTCTACCTCATGGCGCATTCGCTCTTCAAGGGTGCGCTGTTCATGGTTGCTGGCATCATCGACCATGAGACCGGCACGCGCGACATCACCAGACTGCGCGGCTTGAAAGCGGCGATGCCGCTGACCTTTGCGGCAGCACTCGCCGCGGCTATTTCCATGGGCGGTCTGCCGCCGTTCTTCGGCTTCCTCGCCAAGGAAGAGATTTACGCCGCGCTGGCACATGCGGACCCGCGATCGATTGTCTTTACGCTGGTTGCGGTCGGAGGTAATGCGCTGATGTTCGCGGTCGGCTTCGCTGTGGCGCTAAAGCCGTTTCTCGGACCGGTTCTTGCAACGCCCAAGCACCCGCATGACGCACCGCCGTTGCTGTGGGTCGGTCCTGTCTTGCTGGTGCTATTGGGCCTGATGACTGCGGTGTTCTCCGCAACGGCGCACCATTACATCTCGTCTCCAACGGCATCCGCCATCCGTGGATCGGCGAGCGTGCTCGAGATTTCCCTTATCCCGCATGTCGGCCTGCCGCTGCTTCTGTCCGCTCTTACGATTGCGCTAGGCACGCTCGCTTATTGGCGGATAGACCAGGCGCGTCTGGCCATGGCGACGGTACTGCGCAAGCTAGGACCGGGACCGGATCGTGGCTTCGATTACTTCATCGTGGGTCTGATTAGATTATCGATGCGCGTAACGCGGTTCGTCCAGCCGGGGCGACTTGAACTCTACATCACCTGCACCTTCCTCTGCCTTGCCGCAATCCTGCTCGTTCCCCTCTGGCTATATGGCGAAATGCCGACGCTGCCTGTCTGGCCACGGCAGGTGCAGATCCACGAATGGGCCATCTTCCTGCTCGCCGTTCTTGGCCTGTTCAGCGTTGTCATTGCGCGCGACCGGCTGACGGCGATCGTCTCGCTTGGCATCCAGGGTTTCTCCGTCGCCATCATCTTCCTGCTGTTCGGCGCGCCCGACCTGTCCTTCACGCAGTTCATGGTGGAGACCCTATCGGTCGTGATCCTGGCGCTTGTCATGACCCGCCTTCAATTGTCGCCGACCGATCGGCGGCCGCTCGGCCAGAAGATGTTCGACGGCTGTATCGCGATCGCCTGCGGCTCTGGCTTCGCGCTGCTTCTGATGAAAGCCACGCAGGGGCCGTTCAACAATGCGCTGACGGAGTTCTTCAACACTTACTCAAAGACCATCGCGCACGGCGCCAACGTCGTGAACGTCATCATCGTCGATTTCCGCGGCACCGATACGCTAGGCGAGATCGCGGTCGTCGCCATCACCGGCCTTGCGATCCTCGCCCTCATTCGCATCCGCGCGCAGACTGAGCGCAAGCTTGCCGAAAACGATCCTGACGCGCCCGAGGATCTGGGAGTCGAGCGCCCATGAACACGCTGATCTTCCGCACGATCACGCCGGTGTTGACGGCTCTGATGCTGCTCTTTTCCGTCTTTGTGCTCCTGCGCGGCCACAACGAGCCGGGCGGCGGCTTCATCGGCGGGTTGATTGCCGCCTCGGCGCTGGCGATCTTCGGCATTGCCCGCGGCGTCGGCGCCGTGCGCCGCGCCATCGTCTTCCATCCCCTGGCGATATCAGGGGCCGGACTGTTGATGTCCTGCTCCGCCGGTCTGCTGTCGGTCGTCTTTGCCGTGCCGTTCATGACCGGGCTGTGGATCTATCCAGAGATAGCCGGTGTCGAGGTACCGCTCTCGACCGTCATGCTCTTCGATATCGGGGTCTACCTGGTGGTCGTCGGTGCCATCACCTCGATCGCGCTGGCGCTTGAGGAAAGGGAGATCGAGTGATGGAGCCGCTGTTTGCGATCCTCGTCGGCCTGTTCTTCGCCGCCGCGATCTATTTGATGCTGTCGAAATTCTCGATCCGGATCATGCTCGGGATCGCCGTCCTCGGCAACGCGGTGAACCTGTTGCTGTTTACCGCAGGACGTTTGACGCGCGAGGTGCCGCCGATCATCGCGGCAAACCTCGATACGCTCCCTAACGGCGCCGCCAATCCGCTGCCGCAGGCGCTGATCCTGACGGCGATCGTCATTTCGTTTTCCTTCCTCGCCTTCCTGCTGGTGCTGACCTATCGCGCCTATCAGGAAATCGGCACCGACAACACCGACGAAATGCGTGTCGCCGAACCCGTCGATCCACCGCTGCCGCCGATGGGGTACTAGATGGCGGCTCCGGTAAGCACGATCACCGATCTCTCGGCTGCGATGGTCACGGCACCTGTACCGCTCGCCAACTGGCTCGTCATTGCGCCCGTGGCGCTCTGTATTACATTCGGCGCCGCGCTGCTGATGATGCGCGGTTCGCTGCGGCTGCAGGCGCAGGTCGCCATTCCGGGCCTCGCTGGTCTGGTGTTGCTGGATGCCGCGCTATTGGCAAAGGTCGTCGCGGATGGTCCGCTGACCATGGTCATGGGGCGTTGGCTTCCGCCGTTCGGGATCGCCTTCACCGTCGATCTCTTCGGCGCTCTGATGGCCCTGGCCGCCGCCATCGCCGCGCTTGCCGGCGGCCTCTTCGCACTGAAGGACGTCACCGAAAGCGGCCGCCGATACGGTTTCTTTCCCTTCCTTTTGCTTCTGATGGCAGGCGTTTCCGGCGCGTTCCTGACAGGCGACGTCTTCAACCTCTATGTCTGGTTCGAGGTGCTTCTCATTTCGTCCTTCGGGATGTTGATCCTCGGCTCCGAGCGCGGGCAGATCGACGGGGCCATGAAATATGCGGTGCTGAACCTGATCGGCACGACGCTGTTCCTGATCTCGGTCGGCATCGTCTACGCTGTCTTCGGCACGCTCAACATGGCCGATATCGCTGGCAAGGTGGAGAGTGTGCGCGACACCGCGCCGCTGATGACCCTGTCGGCCCTCTTGCTGCTGGCCTTTGCCATGAAGGCCGCTGCCTTTCCTGTCAATTTCTGGCTGCCGGCCTCCTATCATACGCCGCGCATCGTCGTGTCGGCACTGTTTGCCGGTCTGCTGACCAAGGTCGGCGTCTACGCCCTCATTCGCGTCATGGTCATGCTGCTGCCGATCGAGCGCGAACAATTGAGCCTTCTGATTGCGGCGGTGGGGGCAGCGACCATCGTCGTCGGCGCGCTTGGGGCGCTGGCGCAGGACGATATCCGCAAGCTCCTCGGCTATGTCGTGATCTCGGGTATCGGCAACATGCTGGTCGGCATAGGGCTAGGCACGCCCGGCGGCCTGTCCGGCGCGATCTTCTACGCGCTGCATTCGATGGTGCTGATGACGGCGCTCTATCTTCTCGCCGGGCAGGCTGCCGCCCTTGCCGGCGGTTTCTCGCTGACCGCGCTCGGCGGCCTCTATCGCAAGAGCGGCGGTTTTGCCGCGTTCTCTTTCATCCTCTTCGTCGCCGCGTGTGGGTTGCCGCCCTTTTCCGGCTTCTGGCCGAAGGTGATTTTGGTCAGAGCATCGATCGACGTCGGCGCCTGGTGGCTGGCCGCCGCGATCCTGATCGGCGGCTTCCTGCTGACGGTCGTATTCGGACGCGTCTTCCTGCTCGCCTACTGGCGACCGGCAACGGCACCGCAGGCGGCAGTGTCAATCAGCTGGCAGGCGGGGCTGCCGCTTTTCATCCTGACAGCTATTGTCGTTGCTTTCGGCATCCTGCCCGAACAGCTGCTGGACATGGCGCAGGCTGCGGCGACCGGCCTCATCGATCCGACAGCTTATCTGCAGTCGGTCTTCCCGGATGGAGGGATGCCATGATCGCCCTGCTGCTGAACGTGCTGCTCGCCATTGCCTGGGCGACCGTTACCGGCAGCGCGTCGCCGCACAACCTCCTCTTCGGCTTTGCGATCGGCGCCCTGTGCTTGTCCATCATCCGCGAACCCTATGGCAGCCGGGGATATCTTCGCCGGTCCTTCGCGATCGTGCGGCTTGCCCTTCTGTTTCTCAAGGAGTTGGCGATCTCGGCCTGGAAGGTCGCCGTCACGGTGCTGACGCCCAACATGCGGCTACAACCCGGCATCTTCGCCTTTCCGCTGACCGTCGACCGCGATTTCGAGATCACGCTTCTAGCCAACATGATCACCCTGACGCCGGGCACGCTGTCGGTCGATGTCTCCGACGATCGCAAGACGCTTTACGTGCATGCGCTGGATTGCGCCGATCCCGAGGCGACCAAGCGCGATATCGCCAACGGTTTCGAGCGCCGGATCATGGAGGCATTTCGATGATCTCCCCGTTTGCCATCATGTCCACGGCCGCCGCGGTTGCCCTGGTCATCCTCGGGGTTGCCTTTCTCCTCGCGGGATGGC
Organism: Rhizobium sp. IBUN; assembly: GCF_000510625.1. Lineage (NCBI taxonomy): Bacteria > Pseudomonadati > Pseudomonadota > Alphaproteobacteria > Hyphomicrobiales > Rhizobiaceae > Rhizobium > Rhizobium sp. IBUN. The sequence goes on along the minus strand of NZ_AZNV01000024.1, from coordinate 35,067 downwards.
GGGTCCTCGTCGGGCCGACGCTGCCCGACAGGATCCTGGCGCTCGATACACTGTCAGGCACGGCAATCGGCTTCATCGCCGTATTGGCGGTCAAGACGGGCTTCAGCCTCTATATCGACATCGCCATTTCGCTGGGACTCGTCGCCTTTCTGGCAACGGTCGCCTTCGCGCGTTTCGTGATGTCGCGCGCTCCTGTCGCGGAACGGCACAGCGAAAAAAAGGCGCGTGCCCCGAAAAAGCCCAAAGTCGCGGCCAAACGCAGCGACAAGAATGGCAGGAAGGGCAAGAAATGATGGACTATGCGATAGCGCTCGTTGTCGCTTTCCTTTTGCTGGCCGGTTCGTTGTTTGCGCTCGTTGCCGCACTCGGCGTCGTGCGGTTGCCGGATCTCTACACGCGCATGCACGCCGCTTCCAAGGCTGGAACGGTCGGTTCCGGCATGCTCCTTTTCGCCGCCGGTGTCGCCGCGGGCGAGGTTTCGGTCTTTGCGCGGGCGCTCGCCGGTTTCGTCTTCTTCCTGCTGACGGCGCCGGTCGCGGCGCACCTCCTTGCCAAGGCCGCGCACCAGTCTGGATACCGCCTCGGCCCCCAATCGGTGCGCGATGACCTCGCCAAAAGATGAGAGCGCTTCCGATTCAGTATTTTAAGTTGATTTTTGCACCCTTTTGCAGATTTCTTAATGGTTAATGTTTGGGTTTGTGGCAGGCAATTCTTGCGAAATAGACATTTTTCGGTAGATATATATGAAATAATAATTGGCGTTTTCGTAAAACGGTGATAATTGGTGATCAAGTAGAGTTCTGATATTGAATTAGAATCACGTTGCTTATTTCCTCGTTGGCTTTGGATTTCAGTGTTTAATTGAGGAAGTAGGCTGCGTGGTAGCGTACTAATTCGAAATCGGGCAGTATAAGAACGGGTTTCGGCCTCAGGAATCTAGGGGTGGATTTCAGTTTTTCGAAACAGGTTGCCGTAGCCTGGGTTTTTTGCTGTTGGCTCTACGATGACGGTCTTGGCTGACGAGGCTTAGACCTTTGGAGCATTGAAACAGGAGAAACGTATTATGACGGATACTGCAGCCGGTAGCGGGCCGGAGTTGCTGGTCGAGCTCACCGCAGATATTGTTGCCGCCTATGTCAGCAACCACGTGGTCCCGGTTGGCGATCTCGCTAACCTGATTTCTGACGTGCATTCGGCACTTAGCAATACGTCGACGCCGCAAGCTGCAACGGCGGTTGTCGAGAAGCAGAAGCCGGCTGTATCGGTGCGTAAATCCGTTCAGGATGAACAGATCACATGCCTGGAGTGCGGCGGAAACTTCAAGTCGCTCAAGCGTCACCTGATGACCCACCACAATCTCTCGCCGGAAGAATACCGCGAGAAATGGGAGCTCCCCGTCGACTACCCGATGGTAGCGCCCGCCTATGCCGAAGCGCGCTCGCGCCTCGCAAAGGAAATGGGGCTCGGCCAGCGTCGCAAGCGCGGCCGCGGCTGATCGTTGCCAAGGATTTGATCCTGTAGAGCCGGGCGGAAGCCCGGCTTTTGTGTTTTTGGTCGGGGAAGAAATGGGGAAAATAATCCTACTTGTTTTCGCCTGTTAAAGAAAATGAACAATGTGATCAGCAGAAAGTTGCGCCGTCGCGCTTTTGTTCGTACTCGCAGCCGTGTAGAACATAGGAATTAGCTCCTATTTGTAGGAGTGTTCATATGCCGATTGCCAATTTCACTTTGCCAGGCGCCTCCGCGCCATCCTTTCCCGAGGCGGCAAAGGCGCCAAGCGCGGCCTCTGGTTATGCCGCGCCTCCCGCGACAGTGTCTGTGTCGTGTGCCGCATTTGCGCACAGATCACCACCGAGATGGTCATGCTTGCCAGCCATCGGATCCAGATGCGTCGGGACCGGCGCCGCACGCTCTGCCATATCAGGCAGATCGCTATGTATGTTTGCCATGTCGCCCTTCAGATCCCGCTTTATGAGATCGCCGCAGCCTTCGGCCGTGACCGTACGACAGTTGGCCATGCCTGCCACGTGGTCGAGGATCGCCGCGACGATCCAGCGTTCGACGAATTCGTCGCGGTCGTCGAGCGGACCGTCACGTCTGTATTTCGTTCGAACGGAGTGCTCGGCAATGAGTGATGCGAACAGAGCCATGGTAAAACTTCTGAGGTTTCTGGCACGTGGCCAGGCGCGGGAGCAGGCATGCGAGGGTTCTGCCCGGTCGCTGCAGTCAGATGACGCCTCGCATCACATCGTTTCCGAGGGTCTGCTGGCCGAGGCCGTGTCTGCCGGGCTGGTCCGCCGGGCAGGCGGGCGGAACGGCTTATGTCCGGCCGCACGCTCCTATCTCAGGCGTGCCGCCTCCATGAGGGAGGAAGCCTTCATCGAGCAGCACGGCGCAATCGGCCATGCCGTGGCAGATGTGGACGGCGGCCCGCAGCCCTTCGGATCAACCGGGAGGACTCGCCGCTTTCAAGCCTTGTGCGACTGAAGGAGAGGAGTGGCCGGCCATTCCTCCCGAATGAGGCGCTTGCAGCCGGGGAAAGGTTGCTTGCCGGTTTCACGCGCGGCCAGCTGCAGCCGCGCATCACTGCCTCCTGGGAACCGCAACAGGCAAGCCGTGCGAAAGGAGAACGCGGCGGCATGGCGGACCTTGCCGATAGCGCCATCGCCGCCCGCGTCGCGGTCAATCGTGCGCTGGAAGCGATGGGACCGGAACTTGCCGGCGTGGCGCTTGATGTCTGCTGCTTCATGAAGGGGTTGGAGACCGTCGAGCGCGAGCGCCAATGGCCGGCGCGTTCGGCCAAACTGATGCTGCGCACGGCCCTGATCGCGCTCTCCCGGCATTACAAGCCGCCGGCGCCCTCGCGCCGATCGCGCGTGGAGCATTGGGGTGCGGAGGGCTACAGGCCCGAACTCTATTCGTGATGAGGCGGGTGGTTGCTTAGGCCACCGCGCGTACGCGGGCTTCCTCGCGGATGCGGTTGACCATCGAGCGCAGGCCGTTGGCGCGCTGCGAGGAGAGATGCTCGACGAGGCCGATCTTCGAGAATACGTCGAAGGCGTCAAGGGCCGCGATCTCCGATGCCGTCTTGCCGGAATAGGTTGCAAGAACGATGGCCACGAGCCCGCGCACGATATGCGCGTCGGAGTCGCCCTCGAAGGTCATGACGGGATTGTCCGCATCCCCCGTGGTGTGCGTTACGAGCCAGACCTGGCTGGCGCAGCCCATCACCTTGTTGGCCGATGTCTTCTTGTCGTCGGGAAGGTCCGGAAGCGCCTTTCCGAGCTCGATCACATAGCGATAGCGATCTTCCCAGTCGTCGAGGAAGGAGAAGTCGTCAATGATCTGCTCGAGGGACGTCATGTATTGTGGCCTTTCGTTATCAGGTTTCATATAGGTGAAACGCGGCCAGATTTGAACCATTAAAAAGAAACGCCGCGGAGGATGGGCATCCTCGCGGCGCAGCAAAAGCTGGAAATAACAGGGCAGGCACGTCAGGCACGGGACATTCCGCGGCTTGCGGATCTCCGGTGCAAGCTTGGTTGCGGGAAATCCCGCGGAATTCTCAGGTGGCCGGACGCGGCGTCGGCAGCGGAATGGTGCCCGTCGTCACGGTGTCGGAAAGGCTTTCATCGCCGTCGTCAACCGGCGGGCGATAGGGCATCGGCTGGTTCAGCGCTGCGGTGCGTTCCTGTGCCTCGGCCTGAGCCTCGGCATGGGAGGGCGCAAGTGCCGCGACGGGAGTGATCGGCGCATTGGGTGCGACAGCAGGCTTGGCGGCGTTGTCGTCACCGAAACGGCTGTCCAGCAGCTCATAGGCGACACGGGCGCCTTCGAGGGCCCGGTGGCCGAGCGCGGCCATGGTCTCCGCACCCTTGACGCAGACCTCCGGCCTCTCGCCGCACATGCCTGTCACGTAGTCATAGGCGCCTGTCGCCGCGACAAAGGCGTCGGAAAACTGCAATGTCGGCTGCGAGCTGGTCGAGCTCTCGCCGCTGAAGAACGACAGCAACACGAGCACAAGCCCGAACCAGAATGATCCTTTGATCAGAAACCACATCGTCGTTGCCATCCTGTTTTCCCGTTCGGTCTTACCGCCGAATCGGTCCGGTCTTCCGGTGTGCTTGACCTTAGAGCGGAGTTGCGAATGCCAGTTTTCAAAACTCGTCGGCATTTGCCTCAAATTTAGTTCGAATTTTAATGAACGGGATTTGCACCGCATTTCGGTCAAATTGTAGCGACCGCTGTTAAGCATGTCATCGGCCTCCTCCTGTAATTGCAGGCAAACCTTGCGGCAGAGCTGCCACAAAGGTTAACGGCAAGCTGAAATGTGAGCGAAATCCGTCGCTTACCGCCCGTTAACCGTAAAAAACAAAGCCGCTTCCATATGTCCAAAAACGGGACATTTCGCTCTTCTGCGGTGTGGAGGCGGCTTTTCCCTTATCCTTTCCTTAAGCGCCCAAGGCCTATTGTCGGCCCTGGTAAAAAGCCTTTTTTGGGCGGGTATTGCGTGCGTGTAATGAGTAAGATCGCAGAGCGGGCGGCAGCCCTCGTGGACCGGGCGGTGGAAAGCTGGCTCTCCCGGACAGGAGGGGGCACAGCCGTGCGCCAGCGTGAATTGATGATCCTGCGCCGCTTGGCGCTGCTTTCGTCGGCGGCTCTCGTCGCGGTCCCCGTTGGGCTCTCTTCTGTGACCAGTCCTGCCATTGCGCTACCCGTCGGTGTCGCAACCGTCTGCGCGGCCTTCCTGTTTTCTGCGGTGGGCAGCATTGCCCTGTCGCGTCAGGGTACGGCAACAGCGCCGATTGCCGCGCCTGTCGCCGAAGACTTTTTCATGGAAGCAACCGCCGGTCTCGCCTTCTTCCTGGATCCGCAGGGCAACGTCACTGCCGTCGGCGGTCGTGACAAGCGCGAATATCTCGCCTGGATGCGTGATCCGATCGACAAGGGCTTTGTCGATCAGATACATGTCTCTGACCGCATCCTTTTCCTGCAGGCGCTGGATCAGCTTCGCCAGGGTGAGGCGACTGCCGCGGTCGATCTGCGGCTGGAGCGCCCTTCGGTTTCGCGTGACAACAGGCAGTTTGCCTACCTGCGTATGGATATGACCGCGCGGCAGGACGGCGAGGGCACGCTCTTCAGCGTGATTGCCCAGTTACGCGATGTCTCGGTGGAGCAGCAGTTACGGCAGGAGGCGCAGAACCGCGCCGCCGACGCCCGCTCGGCAAACGATGCAAAATCGCGGTTCCTTGCCGCCGTCAGCCACGAATTGCGCACACCGCTCAACGCCATCCTCGGCTTCTCCGACATCCTGCTCGGCGAGTATTTCGGCAAGCTCGAAAACGACCGCCAGCGGGAATATGTCGGCCTTGTCAGGGAATCCGGCGCGCACCTGCTCTCCGTCGTCAACACCATGCTCGACATGAGCAAGATCGAAGCGGGGCGCTATGAGCTTTGTCTCGAACCCTTCGACATTGCATCAGTCGTTCGTTCCTGCGAGGCCATGCTGGCGCTGCAGGCGAAGTCCAAGGGTGTATCGCTGACAAGCCGAGTGCAGCGCGGTCTCGACGAGGTCGTGGCCGATCAGCGCGCGATCCAGCAGATCCTGATCAATCTGGTTGGCAATGCCGTGAAATTCACCGATGCGGGCGGTGCGATCTCGATCGACGCGTCGATGCGCGACGGCATTCTGAGCCTCTGCGTGAGCGACACCGGCATCGGCATTCCCGGCGACAAGCTGGAAACGCTCGGCCAACCTTTTGTCCAGATCCAGAACGACTATAGCCGCCGATTCGAGGGAACGGGACTCGGCCTGTCGTTGGTGAAGGGCTTGGTGGCGCTGCATGGCGGCGACTTCGCAATCGCCAGCACGCCGGGCGCCGGTACGATCATTACGATTTCCATTGCAGCGGATGGCTCTGGCATTCCGGCTGTGGGTTCTGCCCGCAACGATCTTGTCGAGTTTCCGCCGCGACTGAAGGCTGTGCCGGCGCTAGCGGGCGTTTTGGAAGAGGGGCTTTTCGATGGCCGCGAGCAAGCGAAAATCGCCTAAGGGACGGAGAGGCCGACAGAAACGGCCGAGCCTCCTTCTCACAGGGGCAACCATGGTCGGCGGTATCGGGCTGCAGGGCGCAAGCGTGCTTGGCGGCGTGATCGGCCGCAACCCGTCGGTTGCCGGCGGTACGGCAGCCTTCCTTGTCATCTTCAGCTTCGTCGCCGCAAACGCGCTCTGGTATCAGCCAGGGGCGCATCCGCACCCGTTCCTGCGCACCCGCGATCCGCTCTTTCCGAATGTGCTCGGCGGTCGCCCGGTCATCGAGGAGCAAAGCGGGAATGTCACCACCTTCAAGATCCAGCGGCAGGACGAGGCCGACGTCACGCAGACCAATGCGACGCCGCCAGTCGCTCCCGGCGGGCAGCAGCCGAGCCAGATCGTCATGGACATCCAGACCGAACTGGTCCGGCGTGGCCTTTACAACGGCACTCCGGATGGGGTCATCGGCCCGCGCACCAGTGCGGCGATCCTCTTCTTCGAAGAAACCGTGGGCATGCCGCAGACGGGCGACGCAACGCCAGATGTGCTGGCAGCGCTCAGAACCGACTCGGTCGGCCCCTCGGCGATCCCGCTGGAAAAGCCGCGCGAAGACATCACCTCGAAGGCATCCGCCGAGGATCCTGTCGCCGCCGCCATCCGCAGCGCCGAAAAGAGTGTGAAGACCGCGCCGACACTTGCAAAGAAAGCCGCACCATCCGCGGAGTTGTCGACTGTGGATCTCGTCCTGAAGATCCAGAAGGGCCTCAGCAACATGGCCTACGCCAATGTCGGCGTTGACGGTGTGCCGGGAGAACAGACCCGCACCGCCATTCGCCACTTCCAGAAGCACTACAACCTTCCCGAGAATGGCGAGCCGAGCGAAGCGGTCTTGAAGAAGCTCAAGGAGATCGGCGCGCTCTGAAGCCCGGCAATGCCAAGCATTGCCGCTTGCCGTTTGTCTGCTATAGCTCGCCGATGAGATTACGCACCGATATTTTCGTCTCCGCCCTCCTGCGCCGGGTTTTTGCCAAAGGTGATTTTGCCGCTGTCGAGGCAAAGGGCGCCGACGAGGCGGGCGCCATCTTCATTCGCCAGCACTTCCGCGATGGTCTTGAGACGCTCTACGGCCCAGCGCCGCAAAGCCTCTTCGACGACGAGACGAGCGGGGAGCGCCTATTCGAGAAACGGCTGACGCGCGAAAAGCCTGATCGGGTCAGGGAAATGCTCGAGCGTGAGCGGAAGTTCGACCCGGACCTCTGGATCGTCGAGCTTGAAGCCGATGAGCTCGGGGATATCGTTCCGCTTGGCGACGGGCGCGAGAACCCGCTCTAGTCAAAGTCAGCGTGTACGGATGATGCGCCTGTCCTGGGCGGGCGGTTCCTCATGGGCGGCTTGCGCCGTTTCTGTTCCTTCGGGCAGGTAGGTATAGCTGTCGGCGCGGCGCCAGGCGTCGACGCGGGCGTTGCACTCTTCCAGATCGAGACTGTCCAGCACCATCCATGCGCGCGTGACGCCATGCTGCGGTTCCGCAAGGTGCGGGTAGAGCTTTTCGAGCACAAAGACGGCGTCGCGGAAGTCCAGGCCGAGACTGATGAGCGTGGTCGCCAGTTGCTGACCGGAGATATCGAGCATAATGCGCTCTGCAAGCCAGCGGCTTGCCGAAAGCCCGCTGGCAAGCGCCTTGGCAAAGAGCGCCGCTTCGCGATTGCGGGCAAAGCGGACGAGGAGTGCGGCCTGGATCGGCGACAGGTTACGCAGCCCGAGGCGATCGCCTTCCGGGCGGCTGACATGACGTGCCAACTCCCTGATTCTATTGCGTATCTCCTCTTCACTCGCGCGGCGCGCAGCAGCCTCGGCTTCCTCGAGGGAAGCCGGAACCGGCGGTTCGGATGGTACGATGCCAGTTTCGACCTCAGCCGGAGCTGCCAGACGCTGTTCCGCCTGACGCAGGCCGACCAGCGCGTCGATGACCCGCGGGGAAAGCGCATCCCGGCTGACGATCGCCTTCATGTGTGCGCTGCCCTGGGTGCGCGCAATGGTGATCAAGGTCTCGTCGTCGATCGCCGGCGAGGAGGTGAGGAACGGCGCTGCAATGTCGATCGACTGGCAGCCGACGAAAAGCGCGACGGCGGCTGGAATCTGCGGGCATTGGGAAAGGGCTGCCACGGCCTGACGCTTTGCCTCGAGAGAGGAGGCCTGGAACAGCGGCGTGAAGAGTTCGGCGAATTGGCGCAGTTCGGAGCGGGTTGGCGGCTGCAATTCCTCGAAGCTGCTGACGGTCGCCATGAGAACCACGTCCTTCTTCCGGCTGGCGGATGGGGCCTCTAGGTCTCGGAACCGGTCACGCACAAGAACACACCCTGGAAACGCAAAAAGGGATGTCGCAGGACTGGACGTGAAGGGACGCCCCTTACCCCACATAGGTTATGAACAAATCCTACATGGGCAGGGTTAACGCTTGCTAAAGACTTTATTCAATTTGTACCGAAAGGCTTCACCGTATGACGACCGCGGGACGGAGTGACTAAAGCCCTTTGTGTCCGCGCAGCGCCGCCAAAAGCCTCTCGGCGCTATTGTTCCCGGACTGAAAGAGGTCAAGCGCAGCGGACGCGGCCATCTGGGCTTCGGCGCTCTTGATGTCGATCCGCTTTTCCGCACACCACGCATCGAGGGCATGGCGCAGCACGTCAAGGTCCTCGGGAGAGAATGTCGAACCGATAAACAAAGACATTTTAACCCCTCCCTGTCCGCAATAAGCGGAAGACGGCGCCCCGCCGCCTGGCCACGGACCCGTGGCCGATGACACAACTTTACCGGTATTGGTGAGGATCGCAATTGATATTTTTGTGACGAGAAACCACGGAGCTGTGATGGGGCCGCCATCGCCGACACAACCTCCGTTAAGTATATGAATTAATGCTAATATCAGCGCGACATTGTCGGTTGAAACTTCTTATGAGAAGTTTGAAACCAAATGGGGACTCAGCGCGTTTATAAGACGTCGTGCAAATAGCTAACGTCCAGGCATGAAATTAATGATCTGTTAACTGTCGTATGTCTCAATTCGGGTATGAACGGCGATCGAGTGCTTCGGTCGTCCGGTTTCACATCACGGTATTTCAAACAGGTGCCGTGAGAAAGGCGCGAATGCCTCGGAGCCCGGTTTCGGGTTCTACAGGACGCGCTGGCTCGCATAGGCGGGCAGGGTGAGATTCCGCAGTTCATCCGTCTCGGGCCGTGCATGGAGACGAGAATGGCAATAGTCGTCGCATTGGCGGACCGTCTGTCTCAGACGCAACGCCGCAAGGGCAGGAAACCAGTCGAGGCACAGATCCTCCTTTTCACGGGCGTGCGTTACGAGCGCCTGACGGAAAGCTCGAAGCGTTCCCCGGCGCCTCGCATTTCGCGGGCAAAGAAATAGACTTATTGCTTCAATCCGAGGGGCCGGCATATTCGTCGCAGCCGGCCTCCGCGAGGAAGTTCCGCGCGGCTGCGTCGAAGCTCGCCTGGGGCGCCAATGTCCTCAGCACCACATAGCCTTCCGAACGCGTGCTTTCCACGAGAATGGTTTTCTGCAGGTCAGGCGGCAAAGCCTTGCGAAGCTCTGTCAACTGGATCGGCGTTCCGACCAGAATGTCGAGCGCTCCCCCCACAGACGTTCTGTCGTTCATGCTGAAGACCTCGTTCGAAGCCTCGTCATAGAGCGCGACAGACCAGAACGGCACATTGCCCTTGGCCGTCAGGCGGACCGGATTTTCCTCAATGTCGAACGAGCAGACAGCAGTGCGGACAAAAGGGTCATCGTTGGAAAGTCCCGCGGCATCGTCCGTCGACCCAAGCAGGTAGAACTTGTCGAGATCGCCCTCGGAGGCGACGCGGGTGGCGGCGTCCTTGCCGGTAAAGTGCGGCAGCGAAAGAATGATGACGAGGTGCAAGAGTGCCGCCCCGAAAAGTCCCGCGAGGATGGCAAACAGGATCCTAAGCATTGCCGCATCCGGTTTTCTGAAGCTTCGGCATCGCAAGGTCGATAACGCCGGAGCTGCCGGCTGTCGGGGTATCGAAGAGGGTCAGGACGAGTTGGAAGGTACCCGCCGCCGGCAGCGCTAGCCAGTTTCCCGGTCGGGCGTGCGCGGAAATGTCGATCGTGAAGCTGCTGTCGGGCTGCCGCAGCACCGTCCAGGAATTCAGCGCGCCGGGAAGCCCCGGTCGCAGCGAGGCAGGATTGCCGCTGTTGTCTGCGGTAAACAGCGTCCAGATGCGGGCGGGCGGCGTCTGCCCCGTGATACGGTAGCTGCAGCCGGCATTCAGCCGGTCGCCGGCGTCATCGACCTTGGCGGTAAACATCAGGCCTTCGGCGTTTCCGTAAAGCAGGCGTCCGGCACGCGCCCGGTGCGATTTCGCATAGGGGTCGGCGCTTTCGGTTTGTAGCTCGGGGAAGGCTTCCCAGGCGCCGAGCTTGATCGCGCCGAAGCCGGCCGTCGCATCCAGCGCGTAGAGCGAAATCATGATCCCGCCACCAAAGGCGATAATCAGAGTCATCGCTATGAAGAGAGGAAACCGAAACACTATGCGCCCTTGAGAAACAAATCAGTTGAAAGGGTTACCACTGATTCTAGCTAGGCGGAATGGTGCAGGGCGGTATCGGCGGCATATCCCGGCCAAAACGGATCAACGCTGGACCATTCGAAAGGCCGACTGATTTTCGATAGCTGGATCAGCGTCCAGACTTTTGGCATCAAGCGATTTTCAAAGATCGGCGCCCGCCGCGACGACTTTTCCGGAAGCTATCAGCGCCCGCACAGCTTCGTGCACTGCCTCCAAGCTCGTGTACCGCGGTGTGTAGCCCAGGCGGTTTCGGCTCTTTTCAATTGAGTGGCACGAGCTTCGGATCACGTGCCCACGACTGCTTTCGGCATACTCGCCGAGATCGGCAAACCATTCTTCAAAGGGCTTGTAAGCGATGCGCGGCTCCTTTCCGAACCAGCGATAAGCCGTTTCCGCGTAGCCCCGCAGGGTCAACGCTTGTTCCGATACCGTGTTGAAGACTTCGCCGATTGAAGCCGACCGGTTCTCGATCGCACACATGATCCAGCGAGCCACGTCATCAGCATGGACGTGATGGACCATTTCAAGTCCGAGGTTCGGCAAGACAAGTTCATCGCCACGGGCAATCAGCGAAAAGACTTCCGGATCCGCGTTTCCGATCGGGTTGATCGGATTCCAGCCTTCGCCGACGATATGGCCAGGACGGAAACAGGTCGCGGGAAAGCCGGTGACGTGCGCCTCCCGCGTGAGCCAGGCTTCGCACTCGGCCTTGCCCCTCCCGTAGGCGTCTATCGGATTGGGCGGATCGGTCTCGGTCGAGGGGATCGCAAAAAGGCGGCCATAGACCCAGATCGAGCTACAGAACAGGTAATGGCCAACCTTTCCTCGGAGGGCCTCCACCACGTGCCGTGTACTGGATAGGTCGAACGATATCATATCGACGACGATATCAGGCCTTAGATCTGCGATCTTGGCGCCGAACCGGCCGGCTTTCTCCTCGGCCGCGCGATCGAGCGCGACGTTCTCGATCTCACCCCATGCGTAGTGGGGGCGATAGGGTTTTGCTGTGCCACGGCTCACATTGACGACCTGATGGCCTCGCTCGACAAGCGCTGGCACCAGATAGCTTCCGACGTGGCCACTCCCTCCGATGATGACGATGCGTGACATGATCGGCCTCCCTCGCTCTACGAAGCAGTTGCTGCTGATGCCCTTAGTCGGCGCTCGCCACCTTTTGCGCGGCAAGCGGGGGCGCCGCCTTCAGCGCCTGGCCAAGGTCCTTGAGAATGTGCGTGGACTCGACCGAGAGCATCCGGGGCCGGACGAGGGGCGGCGGGCTGCCCTCCGCCGGCTTGGCGGCGGCGACCGTTTTTGCCGTCTTGTCGGGCGGCAGCGGCTGCGTGCCGGGGATCTGTCGAAGCGTGATGCCCTGGTGCGCATAGTCCATGGCACGCTTGAAGGTCATGGCCGGCAGCGAGCCACCGGTCATCTCGTTGGTCGAGGTATAGTCGTCGTTGCCAAACCAGACGGCGCACGTGTAGTTGCCGGTGTAGCCGATGAACCAGGCGTCGCGGTACGCCTGCGTCGTGCCCGTCTTGCCGGCTGTCAGAATGCCGTTGTCGAGCGCTGCCTTTCGCGCCGTTCCGACATAGGGGACGCGGGACAGCATCTGGTTCATGTAGGTGTCGGCCTTCTCGGAGAGCACCCGCTTGGCGGGCGGCTCGTCACGGTCGAAGTCGTAGAGGACGTCGCCGCCGTAATCGAGGACCTGCGTGATGCCGTGACGGCGCGACTGGTAGCCACCTGCCGGGAAGACGGCATAGGCGGTCGCCTGGTCGAGCACCGTCACCTCGGAGGTGCCGATCGGGATCGTCACGTCGTCGCGCACGGGCGACTCGACGCCGAGGTTCTTCGCCATGGCCCGGATCGGCTGGATGCCGAGCTTTTCCTTGGCAAGGCGCACCGGAATGGTGTTAATCGACTGGGCGATGGCGGTCGCAATGGTGACGCGGCCGGCGTACTTGTTGGCGTAGTTGCGAGGGGCCCAGTTGCCCCAGTAGATCGGCGCGTCGACGACGATGGTATCAGGCGTCATGCCGCTCTCCATCGCCACCGAATAGGTGTAGACCTTGAAGGATGAACCCGGCTGCCGCAGCGCCTTGGTGGCACGGTTGAATTGGCTTTCGCCGTAATCCCGGCCGCCGACCATGGCCCGCACCGCGCCGCCGTTTTCGATCACCACCATCGCGCCCTGTTTGGCGTGATAGCGCTCGCCATATTCGCGCAGCGACGTTTCCACTGAATCGTCGGCCGCGCTCTGCAGCCCCATGTCGATCGTGGTCCTGACGACGAGCGAATGCTGGGGGAAGCGCGGCGACAGGCGCATGACCTCGTCAAAGGCCCAGTCGAGGAAGAAATCGGGTGATTCCACCTGGTTGCGGTCGACGACCGTCGCCGGATTACGCCGGGCGGCGATCACCTGGCCCTCGGTCATCAGGCCGCTTTGCACAAGGTTGGTCAGCACCTCGTTGGCGCGACCGCGCGCCGCCGGCAGGTTGACGTGCGGCGCATATTTCGCCGGCGCCTTGAACAGGCCGGCGAGCATTGCGGATTCAGCCAGATTGACGTCGGTGATGCTCTTGCCGAAGTAGAACTGCGCCGCTGCGGCAGCGCCGAAGGTGCCACCGCCCATGTAGGCGCGGTCGAGATAGGTGGAGAGGATTTCCTTCTTGGAGAGGTTGGCTTCGAGCCACAGCGCCAGGAAGGCTTCCGTAATTTTTCGGTCGATCGAGCGTTCGTTGGAGAGGAACAGGTTCTTGGCGAGCTGCTGCGTCAATGTCGAGCCGCCCTGTACAACTTCGCCGGCCTGGGCGTTGGTAACAAGCGCGCGGAAGAGACCGATGACGTCGATGCCGAAGTGATCGAAGAAGCGCCGGTCCTCGGTCGCAAGCACTGATTTGATCAGCGCGTCGGGCAGTTCGTCGATAGGCACGGAGTTCTGGTGGATGACGCCGCGATGGCCGATGACGTTGCCATAGCGATCCAGGAAGGTGACGGCGTAGTCGCCGCGATTGCGCCAATCTTCCTTGGTAGCTTCAAAGGCAGGCTGGGCGAGGGCGAGCATCAGGACGGCGCCGACGGAACCCCATGTCAGGCCTTCGCCGGCCAGTTCGAAGACAATGCGCTTCCAGCCGCGAACGCGGAAGCGGCGGAAGAAGATGGTGATGTCTTCCCAGATTTCGGCCGAGCGAAAACCGGCATTCCAGATGGTCGAATCGATCCACGAGTCGATCTTCAAAAGCAGGTGGCGTTGCTTGCGCGGCCGTTTTTCTGGATTGTCCGGATCCGTCACGTCTTATATTCCCGCCCGATCAGTCACTTCGACGTCGGAGGAACCTGACGCCGGACTATGGCAAATCTGCCGACAGTGCCCCGGAGTAACCGGAGCTTGGTGAATCATTGGTTGATTTGGCTGACAAGAACAAGAGAAATGGAAGCTCTCACGCGATTTTGCACGGAGCTGTTGCAAGAACGGAATGATGGAAGAAGTACCCTTCTGGAAGACGAAGACGCTCGCCGAGATGACGACGACCGAATGGGAGAGCGTATGCGACGGCTGCGGCCTCTGTTGTCTCAACAAGCTCGAGGAGTGGGATAGCGGCGACATCTACTTCACCTCGATCCGCTGCAAGCTGCTCGACGACCACAGCTGTCGCTGTTCCTCCTACGAGAACCGCTGGGATTTCGTGCCCGATTGCGTCCAGCTCACCAAGGAAAACGTCGACGAGATCGCTTGGCTGCCGCCGACCTGCGGCTACCGGCTGATCAACGAGGGGCGCGATCTTTACTGGTGGCATCCCCTGATTTCTGGCGATCCCGAGACTGTCCATGCCGCCGGCATTTCGGCGCGCGGCCGGACGATCGACGAAACCGAGGTCAAGGTCGACGACTTTGAGGATTATGTGGTGGATTGGCCGCTGACAGTGGGCGACGAGGCGCAGGCCCAGCAGCCGGAGGCGGCTAAGTAGTCGCTGGTTGAGCGACCGTCTCAAGGAATTCTCTCAGCTCAGCGCGAACATAGTCTTCGATCGAGCCTTGCGGCTCGAAGCCCCACCAGAGCAGGCAGCCCTGCCACTGCGACAGCATCAGCCGTCCGAGCGGCGTTTTGCCTTGGGCGCCGAGGGATCGGTCGAGCGCTGCCGCCAGTGTCTTTCCCCAGGCAGACCCACGAGCACGCAAGGCCGGGTCGCGCAGATCTTCCCGCAGTACCAGCAGGCCTTCAGCGTAGGACGCGGCATCGTCGCCGTAATCCCTGGAAAGGCCGGCGAGCAGGTTGATGGCGCCTTCGGGTGTCTCGGGAAGAGACTGGATCTGCCGGGCCGTCTCCATGTCCAGCCGGTCCCAGGCGCGCAGCAGGCAGGCCCGCAGCATTGCAGCCTTGGTGCCGAAGCGCTGTACCAGCGTCGAGCCGGAAAGGCCGCTGATCTTCGCCACCGTGCCGAAGCTTGCCGCGTCAGGACCTTCCGCATGGACGAGGCCGAGCACCATGTCGAGAAGCTGTTCGTCGGAAAGCGTACGGGGTCGCGGCATGAAAATTCCTCTTGTGTTCGCGACGAATATGAACGAACGTTCGTTTATATTCAAGTGCAATGGCGAACACCCGTTGCGCCTGGTCCAGCGTGGAGGACAAGCACGTGACAGCAGCCCTTTCAGGAAAGATCGCCCTTGTGGCCGGAGGCACGCGCGGCGCAGGTCGCGGGATCGCCTTGGAACTCGGGGCCGCCGGGGCAACGGTCTACGTTACCGGTCGCACGACGCGGGAGAAGCAATCGGAGTATGGCCGCCCGGAGACGATCGAGGAGACCGCCGAGATGGTAACCGCTGCGGGCGGCGAGGGGATCGCGGTTCGCGTCGATCATACCATGCCTTCGGAAGTCGAGGTACTGGTCGAAAGGATCCGCCGCGAACAGGGCCGGCTCGATATCCTGGTCAACGATATCTGGGGCGGCGAACATCTTACGGAATGGAACAAGCCGGTCTGGGAGCACTCGCTCGACAAGGGGCTGCACATGCTGCGGCTGGCGATCGACACCCATCTGATCACCGCGCATTTCGCGCTGGCGCTGATGATCGAGCGCCCCGGCGGGCTGCTGGTCGAACTGACCGACGGCACGGCCGAATACAACGCCACGCATTACCGCCTCTGCCCCTATTACGACCTCGTCAAGACGGGCGCCATCCGCATGGCCTGGGCGCATGCCAAGGATCTTGCGCCGCATGACGCGACGGCTGTGGCGCTGACGCCCGGCTGGATGCGCTCGGAAATGATGCTCGATATCTTCAATGTGCGAGAGGAGAACTGGCGCGACGCGACGTCCGTGCAGCCGCATTTCATCATCTCCGAGACACCGCGCTTCACGGGCCGGGCGGTGGCAGCCGTTGCCGCCGATCCAGAACGCGTCCGCTGGAGCGGCCAGTCGCTGTCGAGCGGCGGGCTCGCCAAGATCTACGGCTTTGACGATGTGGACGGCTCGCGGCCGGACTGCTGGCGCTACATGGACGAGGTCATGGACGCAGGCAAAGCCGCCGACGCTACCGGCTATCGTTGATTCGATCTAGCCGGATGGAATGACAACGAATTGTCTTTGCAGGGTTTTTGGCGCGGCGTTCTGCCATGACTTGCGCACGAGGCCATGCACGAGTTCGTCGCTCGCCTTGCCGTAGAAAAGCCGGGTCGAGCCGCGCAGTCCCCAGCCGCCCGGCACCGCGGCCGTGTCGTCGGCCGCCACCGCCAGCGTCATGTGTTGCTGGTCGGGCGTCAGGCGGACGACGCAATAGTCTTGTTCCGGCATCGTCAGGAATATCTTGCTGCGCACGCGAAAATCGCGCGTGCCATGATGCGCGCTCTCGACCGCCTCCGGCAAGCTGAGCGCAAAGGAAATGAGCTCTTCCTGGTTCATGGCGATAAAATTAGCACATGCTGATGGATGTGGACCAATCAGAAAAACTCAAGCAGTCCGGTGGCTTTGAAAAATGTTCACCTGATAGGAAAATAATCCTTGATGACGTGACGGTCGTTTGATAGGGTTATGGCATAGTCGGAAAGTTGCGGGCGCGGCGGAGTGCCGAGGCAAAGCTTTTCGGATCTGAAAGCCGGGCGTTCGACCCGGCTTTTGTGTTTCTGGCCGTCAGGGAGAACTGGTCGCCCGAGAGGGTCCCGATGATCGATATCGAGAGTTTCGAACCGGAGCTGTATGGCTACTGGCCACAGAGGCGTGCCTATGGCGATGCCCTGCAGCTTGAAGCGGATGACGCCGAGGCGAGGGCGGCGGCTGAGGCCTACTTCCTTGAGATCAAGTCCGGTCCGGCCGCGCCCGCCGAGGAGTTGCGGGTGCTGCTCAACGAGATGACGGCGGAGATGCGCGACCAGTTCAGCGCCTTCCGCGAATTGCGGCGGGCCGCGGAAGCGGAGTCCGCAGGCGGCGACGAGGCGGCGGCAAAGCTCGCGCTGGCCGACCTGAAGGCGGCGACCGATGCCATGTCGCTGATTGTGCGGACGCTGGAGAAGGTCGATCAGCTGCAGCGGCAGATCGCGCGCGATCGCGAGCTGGCCGCGGAAGAGAACGACGCTGCGATGGGGCTTGAAGATGCGAAGAAGCGGTTTCTTGAGCGCATCGCTGGCGAGCGCCGAACTGCGCATCGCCTTGGTGGCCGAAACGCTCGGCGATGCGCGCGAGGTAATAATCGACTGCGTCTCCGGCATCTGCCGCATCGCGCGGCGGGGATGTCCGGAGTTCGAGATTTCGCGGCGCAGGCTGGTCTGGCCGAACGGCGCGGTGGCGCAGATCTTCTCGTCGGAAGATCCGGAAAGCCTGCGCGGCCCGCAGTTTCATTTCGCCTGGTGCGATGAGCTGGCGAAATGGAAGCACGGGCAGGAGACCTGGGACATGCTGCAATTCGGCTTGCGCCTCGGCGGTCATCCGCGCCAGCTGGTGACGACGACGCCGCGGCCGGTGCCACTGCTGAAGGAATTGATTGCTGACGCAGGTACGCGGCTGACGCGGATCAGCACGCTTGCCAACGCTGCCAATCTGGCGCCGGGCTTCATCGATGCGCGGAAGCATCGCTACGGCGGCACGCGGCTCGGGCGTCAGGAACTCGATGCCGAGCTGATAGAGGATCGCGAAGATGCGCTCTGGCGGCGCGAGATGATCGAGGCAGCCACGATCCGCTTCACGGGTGAGTTGAGGCGGGTCGTCGTTGCGGTCGATCCGCCGGCGGCGGCCGGTGCGCAGTCCTGCTGCGGCATTGCTGGGTTGGAGGCGTCGGGGCGAGCGGTGGTGCTTGCCGATTGTTCGGTCCAGGGCGCAAGCCCGGCCGGCTGGGCGAGTGTGGTGGTGCGTGCCTACCGCCGCTTTTCGGCGGACCGGGTAGTGGCCGAAATCAACCTGGGTGGCGACATGGTGGCATCGATGCTGGAAAGCATCGACGAGAGCCTGCCGGTCTCGACCGTGCGCGCGACGCGCGGTAAGTACCTCAGGGCCGAACCGGTTGCCGCACTCTACGAACAGGGGCGCGTTGCCCATGCCGGGCGCTTCGTCGCGCTGGAAGACCAGATGTGCGACTTCGGCCCGGACGGGCTTTCATCCGGCCGTTCGCCCGACCCGCTGGATGCGCTGGTCTGGGCGCTGACGGTACTGATGCTGGAGGGATACGGAGAACCCCGGGTGAGGGGTGTCTGAAGACTAGCGTTGAGGTTGCTGTTGTGCTGGGCGTGGCGACTGCGGTTCCGGGCGAACTTGACGCCACTCGTTTTCGAGCTGGTCGACGACATGCTGGGGAATGGTCGGCTGATTGCTGTTGGCCGGCTGCTGCATGCTCTCCTCCGAGGCTGGATTTAACGGTGAGTTAATCACTGGCACGGCTTAAACTACGTGTAAATCAGGCGCTTAAACACTTTAAACGATTGAATTAATTTTAATCGATTGAGACGTAGAACGCCGTACCACTTTTTGAGGCTGGTATTATGGTTATCCACATCGACAGGCCCTTCTTTTTCAACACTGTGCGCCATGCGCTCTTTAAGGGAGGGCTTAATCAGCCGCAGGTGGAGGGCATGACCGCGATTCTCGATTTCTGGGAAGCGCGAATGGCTGAGGCCGATCCGCGCTGGCTCGCCTACATCATGGCGACCGCCTACCACGAGACGGCCTATACGATGCAGCCGGTGCGCGAGACGCTGGCGACGACCGACGCAAGGGCGATTGAGATCCTGGAAAATGCCTATGCGTCCGGCAAGCTCTCCTGGGTGAAGACGCCTTACTGGCGGCCAGACGAGGAGGGCAAGTGCTGGCTCGGCCGCGGCCTGGTGCAGCTCACCCACAAGCGCAATTACGAGGCGATGAGCTTGCTGACCGGCATTGATCTCGTGGCCGAGCCCGACCGGGCGATGGAGATGGACGCCGCCGTTTCGATCCTGATCGAAGGTATGGTCCAGGGCTCGTTCGCCACTCATAAGCTCGCCGACCACCTGAACGAGACGACGGAGGACTGGGTCAATGCGCGCCGCATCGTCAACGGTACGGACCGCGCGGAAAAGCTCGCCGGCTACGGCAAGACCTTCCTTGCGGCCATCCGTCGCGAACGGCCGGCAGGTGCGCTTGCGCGGTTGAAGGCCTGGCTCCTGCGTGCTATCGCGCGGGTCTTCGGCTAGACGCTCACAGGAGTTCCGCGTGATCCGCCACATCGTCTTCTTCACAGCGCCCGCGGACCAACTGGAAAAGGTGCGCGCCGGCCTGTCGATCCTGACGGCGATCCCGCACGCCCGCCTGCTGGAGATCGGCACCAACATCAAGACCGACCAGCTAGGCACCGATGTCGACCTCGTTGTCTACGGCGAGTTCGAGGACGAAGCTGCTCTTGCCGCCTACAAGGCGCATCCAGACTACCAGCGCTCCATCGACCTCGTGCGCCCGATCCGCGAAATGCGGATGGCGGCGGATTACGAGAGCAACACGGCTGTGAAGCGGCCCGTGCGCTGATGCTGCAGCCTGCCCTCCAGCGCGCCAGTTAGGGATGCGGTTGGACGGCAGGCCTAGCTGAGAGCGCTCTGCGCGGCGCAGATCCTGTCGACCAGAGCATCGAGTTCACCCTTCGGTGGGCGATTTTTGGCGAGGCGCTGCTTCAGGTGCATGATGGGCTCGGCGAGGATCTCATCCAGGCTTTCAGCACAGGTGAAGTCGCCTGCGACCTGCTTGACCTTCGAATTGTCGAAGATCGCAGTCCAGGCCTTGTCGCCGATCAAGGGACCTTCCCAGGCCGGACTATACTTGATCAGGGTGTCGGTCGGCACGTGAACGATCTTGGCCTCGACGCCGAGCAATCTGCCGATCGCCCTTTGGATATCGTTCCAGATATGCGCGCGGTCGGAGGTGATGTGGAAAACATCGCGAAGCGCCTCCTTCTTGCCGAAAAGCCTGACGAAAGGCACTGCGAAATCGACCGAGCGGGTCAGTGTCCAGGGCGTGTGGCCGTCGCCTGCCACGATGGTGGGCTCGCCGTCCAGCATGCGCCTTGCCATGATGTCGCTATCGCCCAACATCATCGGCACACCGGTGCGTACCGTGTGGCTGGGGCGGACGATCGTCCAGGCCAGGTTCTCGGATTTCTTGAGCAGTTCCTCGCAGGCAATCTTGGCCTGGCTGTAGGGCCAGTACGGATTGATCGCCGGTGTCTTCTCGGTAATCACATAGTGACGTGGCGGCTTCTCATAGACCGAGGCCGAGGAGATGAAAATGTACTGACCGCAATGCCCTCTAAACACCTCGATGTCGCGCCCAATCTGGTCGGGCGTGAAGGCGATGAACTGGCATACGACGTCAAAGTTGGCCCTGGCGAGATCCGCGTAGGCGTCCGATCCAAGTTCACCCACGATCGAGGTCACGCCTGCAGGCAAAGGGTCTTGTCTCAGGCCGCGGTTGAAAACGCTGACATCATGACCCTCGGCAACGGCGCGCTCGACGCATGGGTAAGAGATTTGGCCGGTGCCGCCAATGAAAAGGACTTTCAAAGCCATTTGGAAACCTCGGTATCTGACAGGCGGGATCTAGGGTCCCCTTCATAGCGTGAAAGGACCCGGGCGTCTCGCGTAAATCTGGCTAGGCTATGACGCCCCCAGACGGCAAGCGGGGAGGCCTGCATCTCCCGTCCCACTCTGACAAGCCATCGATAATGTGATGGGGAAAGCGGTATTGAATTTCTTCACGAATGTATGAGACGCATGCTATCTCAGCTGGGCTAGGAGCGATGCTGCATGGTTGTTGTGAGGGCTTTCGGGACGTCGTGCTTGGACGCGAAAAAGCGGGAAATCGAGCGTCTCGCGGCGCTGGAGCAGCTTGACCTCCTCGATACCCCGAAGGACGAAGGTTTCGAGCGCATCGTGCGGCTGATCAAGGAGATCTTCGCGGTCGAGATCGGCCTCGTGTCCCTCATCGACGCGCATCGGCAATGGTACAAGGCATGTTCTGGGCTGGCGGCGGACGAGGTTCCGCTCGAAGATACGTTCTGCCGTTACGTGGTCGACCATGAGGAACCGATTTTCGTACAGGATGCGACCCGCGATCCGCGGTTCGCGCACAACCCGGCCGTAACGGGAGAAAGCCACGTGCGGTTTTACGCCGGGGTGCCTTTGAAAACCAAGAGTGGCCACGTTATCGGAACGGTATGTGCGATCGATCGCCGCCCCAGATCGTTCGGGTCCAGGGATCTTTCTGTTCTCCACGAACTGGCGGGCGTGGCGATGGACCGGATCGAGCTGCTGCAGTCAGCCGCGACCGATAGCCTGACGGGCACGCTTACCCGCCGTGCCTTCCGGCAGGAGGCCGATCAACTTCTGTCGCTTGCCCTGAGACACCAGCATGACCTGTCCTGCATTGTTCTGGACATCGACCGCTTCAAGAGCGTCAACGACACCCATGGCCACGCCGCGGGGGATCAGGTGCTTCATGCGGTCACCGAAACCTGCAAGGCGAACCTGCGGGCGGGAGATCTGTTCGGCCGGCTCGGGGGAGAAGAATTTGCCATTCTCCTTCCGCATATCAATCGCGAAGAGGCGTTCGCTGTCGCCGAAAAGGTAAGGATGGCGATCGCGTCCCGGCCGATCCGAGGAGCTTTCGGCGACTTGAACGTGACAGCAAGTTTCGGCATTTCGGCGCTTTCGATCATCACCAGGGATATCGAGACGCTGTTGGCTCAGGCCGATGCCGCAATGTACCACGCCAAGCACAACGGTCGAAACCGATGCGTGTCGTGGAACTCTATCGGCGCCGATGGTCCGACTGGTTCGCGCCGTCGCGTCCTGAAAGCGGGGTCCATCATGTTCAACGACCGCCGCTCGACGATCGACTGCACCATACGCTCGCTCGGTACCGACAGCGCCGGGCTCTCCGTCTCCAATTCCGCTGGCATACCTGCGGAATTCGTCCTGATCATCAAGGGCGAGGGTTTCGAGACCAAGTGCCGGATCGTGGCGCAGGACCGGCAAACCATAGAAGTCGCCTTCAAGGCCTGATCGGGCTCCACCTGCGATTGGCTGTCGCCACGCCGCAGGCTTGCGAGTCCGCCTAACTCCGGGATACACCAACCATGAGATTGAGATCATTGCTGCCGTGGAACTCCGCGGCGGGTCGCAGGACCGTGCCCGAGAGGAAGGCCGCAGGTGGCTTCATGTCGCTTGCCGCAGGGGGGCGGGCGAGTTGGACGGGGCGCTCCTATGCGGCACTGTCGCGCGAGGGCTTCATGAAGAACCCGGTCGCACACCGCAGTGTCAGGCTAGTGGCGGAAGCCGCAGCCTCGGTGCCGTGGCTGCTCCACGAGGGCGATCATGAGCGGCCGGATCATGCCATCCTCTCGCTGCTCGGCCAGCCAAACGGACGCATGGGTCCCCGATTTCTTCGAGGCGCTCTATGGGCACCTGCTGCTGTCGGGCAATGCCTATGTCGAGCCGCTGATGGTCGGCGGAAATGTGCGTGAGCTGCACCTGCTGCGGCCTGATCGCATCGGTATCGTCGAGGGCGGGGATGTGTGGCCCGTGGCTTACGACTATCGCGCCGGCGGTTCCGTGCGCCGCTTTCCGGCGGAGACGGAGGGGCTGGGGCTGCTGCATTGAAGCTCTTCCATCCACTCGACATAATCTCGGTTTCCCGCCGCTTGCGGCGCCCAGGTTGGCGCTCGATCTCTCCAATGCGGCGGCGATACCTTTAACAAGGCGCTGCTCGACAATTCGGCCCGCCCGTCAGGCGCGCTGGTCTACCAGCCGAAGGAGGGCGGCAATCTCTCGCCCGACCAGTACGAGCGGCTGAAACAGGAACTCGACGAAGGCTATTCCGGCCCGATGCGCGCCGGACGCCCGCTACTCCTCGAAGGCGGGCTCGACTGGAAGTCGATGGGGCTGTCGCCGAAGGACATGGATTTCGTCGAGGCGCGCAACGGTGCTGCCCGCGACATCGCGCTTGCCTTCGGCGTGCCGCCGATGCAGCTCGGCATTCCCGGCGACAACACCTATGCCAATTACCAGGAGGCGAACCACGCCTTCTATCGGCTGACCGTGCTGCCGATGCTGACCCGCACCGCGGCCTCGCTTTCCGCCTGGCTCTCCGGACATTACGAAGACCGCCTGCGGCTTGAGCCCGATCTCTGCAAGGTGGCCGGGCTTGCGGCGGAACGCGATCAACTGTGGACAAGGTTGGGAAGCGCGGCGTTCGTCACGGACGAGGAGAAGCGCTAGGTGGTGGGGTATTGAAAGCCTGCGCCGGCGCATGAATCAAACTCTGAGCGCCTGGACTCAATGTTCGAGCAAACGCACCAAGCGATTCAAAAGATTCGCTGAAGTGCGAGGACGGCACCCCGAATACGGCGGCGCGAAGTCGTGACCGCCGGTCGGCTGTCGTTCTTCGCCAACCAAGGATCCCTGCGATGACAGACCTTTCCAACGATGCCGGGCTCTGGGCGACCAGGGCGCTCGGCGCGTCGGCGGGGCAGCGGTGTCGCTCGTCTATCTCCTGCCGAAAAGCCGACGGGAGGCTGCGAGCCGTTTCTTCACCGGCCTTGCCTGCGGGACGATCTTCGGCGGCCGACGGGTATCTGGATTGTCGAAAGGCTGGCGCTGGCGGATCGCCTCTCGGCCTCTGAGGTCGTGCTGTCCGGGTCGGCGGCGGCAGGCCTCTGTGCCTGGTGGGTCTCGGCATCCTATCGCGCCTCGCCGGACGATACGGCGCGCGCGGGCGCTAGCCGGAATAACAGTTTCCAACGAGGAGAATATCATGACCGCAAGCCGCGCGCTGGCGCGATCACCCATGGGCGCGGATACGCGCAAGTTCGCCAATCTGGAGCTGAGGGGGCTGAAGCGCGACGGCAGATTCTCCGGCTATGCCAGCGTCTTTGGCGAAGTCGATCTCGGCAAGGATGCCATCGAGCGCGGCGCCTTCCGCAAGTCGCTGGCTGAACGCGGGGCGGGCGGCGTGCGCATGCTCTTCCAGCATGACCCGGCAGAGCCGATCGGCCCCTGGAAGACCATCGAGGATAGCCGCGGTCTCTATGTGGAGGGCATGCTTGCCGTGGGTGTGGCCCGGGCGCGCGAGGTGCACTTCGACGAGTTCATGGAGACGTTCGAGGCCTTCAAGGACACCAACGACCGCCGCTTAGGCGAGATCGAGGAGAAGCTGACGGCCGATGTCGTCACCCGCGACAAGATGGACCGCATCAGCTGGGCGATGGACGAGCAGAAGAAGGTGCTCGACCAGCTGGCGCTGAAGAAGGCGCGGCCGCCGCTCGGACGTTTGCGACCTCGGGCATGGCGGCCGGCTGGGTGGCCGAAACGGCGGCCTGCCCGCAGACATCGAGCACCCAGCTTGCCACACTTTCCTTCCCGACGATGGAGCTCTACGCCATGCCGGCGGCGACATAAGCGCTGCTTGACGATGCCGCGGTTGATATCGAGGCTTGGATATCCAGCGAGGTCGATACCGTCTTTGCTGAGCAGGAGGGTACCGCCTCCGTCAACGGCGACGGCACCAACAAGCCGAAGGGCTTCCTTGCCTACACTACAGTCGCCGACAGCGCCTGGAGCTGCAGCAATCTCGGCTATATCGCGATGGATGCGGCCGGCGCCGGTGCTTCCGACACGCTGATCGATACGATCTATTCGCTGAAGGCGGGGCATCGGCCGAACGCCAACTTCGTCATGAACCGCAAGACGCAGGCCGAGGTCCGCAAGTTGAAGGATGGTGACGGCCGCTATCTCTGGCAGCCGCCGGCAACGGCAGGCGAGGCGGCTTCGCTCGTCGGCTTCCCTGTTGTCGAGGCCGAGGACATGCCCGATATCGCGGCCAACGCGCTGTCGATCGCCTTCGGGGACTTCCGCGCCGGCTATCTCGTCGTCGACCGCACCGGCGTGCGTGCTGCGCGATCCCTATTCCGCCAGGCCTTACGTGCTCTTCTACACAACCAAGCGAGTCGGCGGCGGAGTGCAGAATTTCGAGGCGATCAAGCTCATCAAGTTCGCCGTGAGTTGCTCGGGGCAAGGCGGGTGCGGCCACTATCCGTATCCGCCTGCCGAATATGCCTGCATCAAACCAATCCAGGATCGTCCATGACTTTTGCACTGATTACCCCACCTTCGGCGGAAGCGCTGACGCTTGCGGAAGTGAAGGCCCATCTGCGGCTTGATGACGGCAGCGAAGATGCGCTGCTGGCCTCGCTGATCAGCGTCGCCCGCGAACATCCGGAGCGCACGACGGGCCTCTGCCTGATCACCCAGGTCTGGCGCCTCCATCTTGGATCGTTACCTGAAGATCGCGTGATTCAGATTGCCAAGGGACCGGTGCAAGCGGTTGAAAGCCTGAGCATTTACGATGAGGTGGGCGAGGAAGTGGTCTTGCCCGCGGCCGGCCATGTGCTTGACGGTACTGCCCGGCCGGCGCGTCTGTGCTGGCTCGAAATTTGAACCCTGCCATTGCCGCAAGCGGCATCGAGATCGATTTTTCCGCCGGCTTCGGCGAGAGCCGTGCCGAGGTGCCCGACACACTGAAGCGGGCGATGCTGATGCATGTCGCCCAGATGTTCGCCTTCAGGGGCGCCGTCGCCGTCGAGGACCAGCCAGCAGACGTACCCGCTGGTTACGACCGATTGGTGGCGCCGTTCCTGATGCGGAGGCTCTGATGCGATCCGTCTTCTTCGATCCCGGCCAGATGACCGCGCGCTCGACCTGGAGGCGCCGGAAGAAGCGCCGGACGGGCAGGGTGGCGCGACCGTCACCTTTGCCGCAATTGCTTCCATGTGGGCGCGGATCGAGCCGGTGAGCGAAGTGCGCGAGGAGCGGGCGGGCGCGGATGTTTTCACGCTGACCCACCGTATCTGGCTGCGGTTCCGCAGCGACATCAGGGCCGGGATGCGGCTGCGCAAGGGCGATCGGCTGTTTGCCATCGGCACCTGGCGCGATCCGGATGAGACCGGCCGCTACCTCTGCTGCCCCTGCGAGGAAGAGGTACGATGAGCAATGCTCTTTCGATCACGCTCCGCGATCTGGCGGCGATCCTGGCGCGGCTAGCTAAAACTAACTAGAGATACCGCAGGTAATTTGCCGGCAAACGGAGGCGAGAGCCATGAGCGCAGCCAATGAACTGCTGACGGCTATCCATGCACGCCTGACCGGCGACGCAGAGCTTCTCGTCATGATCGGCGACGACGGTATCCGCGATCGGCTGGTGACCGGGCGAAAGCTTCCTTGCGTGCTGATCGGCGAACTCGTCAGCAACGACTATTCGACTTCGACCGAGAGAGGCGAGGAGCATCTCGTGTCGCTCGAAATCTGCTTCGACGTGGGTGGGCGAAGGCAGGCGCAGCTGGTGGCCTCGCGTCTCCACGCCCGGCTGCAGGACCTCGTCAGCCTGCTGCATCTCAGGACGCAGAGCCGCCGCGAACCGAAGACGAAGCTCTATATCGCCGAGTCGCGCGTTCGGGCTGTGACGGAGCCGCCGCTGCATAGCGGCGCAACCTAGGCCTCGAAGCGGCTCGTGGCGTCGCGGTCGCCTTCGTATCGTCTCGCCAGCGGAAACGACGGCAGCCACGACTCGCGGCGGATGGTCCAGAGTTCGTAAGTTGGCTGTAACTGGTTGGGAGCATCGAGCGATCCGAGGTTCACTTCGACCTCATCCCCGGAGCGCCCGAAAACCGGGGAGCCGCAGCGGGGGCAGAAGAACCGCCCGTCGTACTCACCTGTCTCGCCTTCGACCGTCACCGCATCCTGAGGAAAGATCGCGGATGCGTGAAAGAGTGCGCCATGATGCTTGCGGCAGTCGAGACAATGACAAATGCCGACCCGATAGGGGCGTCCAATAGCCACGAGGCGGACATTGCCGCAGCGGCAACCGCCAGTGAACCGGTCCATGTTGTTTCTCCTCCAAGATCAAGCGGTGGGCTGCTTATGAAGAAGATGGGACGGTGACCTGAAATGTCCCGCCCATCGCAGCAACTGCCTGCATCTCTCAGGCCGGTTCGTATACCCTGGTCGCTGCCTTGACCTGCGCAGCCAGCGTCAGCACGAAGCCGAGCGAGATGACGGCGAGCGCGGCGCATGTCGCGATTGCGGTTCCGGCACCGGCGCGATCGAGGATCGCCGTGAAGACGACGGGTGCGATGGCATTGGCGAGGTTCTGCGGCAGCGACAGGCGGGCTGATTGCAGCCCGAATTCGCGCGGCGAGAACAGGGCGAGCGGCAGCAGGGTGCGGGCAACGGTCATGACACCGGAGCCGAAGCCATAGAGCAGGATGAAGGTGACGAGCAGTGGCGTCGAGGGCGGGATCAGCAGCATCATCACGAAGCTTGAGACCATCAGGCTCACGCCCATTGCGGCGCTGAGGATCGGATTGCCGCGACGCCCGAGGAGCATATCCAGGATGCGGGCGGAAATGCCGATCACGCCGCGTGCCGAACCGAGCTGCAGCGCCAGCGCAGGCGAGGCGCCTGACTGACGCAGTATTTCGAGCAGCGATGGCGACACCCCGAAAGTCACGAAAGTCGATATCGTTGTTGCGGCGGCAATCAGCAGGAAGGCCTTGCGCTGTCCCGCAGGCGAAAGCGGCACCGGCGTTTCCTGTGCGGCGCTGCTGTCCGCAGTAAAGGCGATCGGCTTCGGCAGGGCGAAAATATGCAGCGGCAGGCAGACGAAAAACTGCAGCGCCGCGCAGATGAGAAACGTCATGCGCCAGCCGACGCTCGCGTTCAGCTGACTGAGGATCGGCCAGAAGATCGCGCTCGAAAGGCCGGTGAACAGCATGAGGATGGCAATCACCCGTTTGCTGTCAGGTCCGGCTCGCTCGACGACGGCGGTATAGGCCGGAGCGGAAAGACCGAAGGCGCCGCCGGCGCCGATCGCAATCCAGGCAAGTCCATAGAGGACGAGGCCGTGCGCGGCTGACAACAGCAGCAGGCCGATCGTGAAGGTAATCGACGCGGCGGCGAGCACGCGGGCGGCTCCATGCCGGGCGAGCAGGCGGCCCGTCGCAGGGCCGACAAGGGCGCTGACGACCATCATGATGCTCAACCCGCCGAAAACCACCTCGTTCGGCAAGCCGAGATCCGGCGCGATGACGCGCCCCATGACACCGAGCATGTCGAAGGTACTGCCCCAGCCAATCAGCTGGGTGACGGCAAGCACGGCAATCGTCTGCACCGAGCGCAGGGGGATGGATCGAGACATGGAGGGCTTTGACGCGAACGGGGTAGGGGCGGGCAAGGTCGTAGCAGCTTCGCCGGCTGGTTGAAAGTGACAAGTGGATGACACCAAGGGCGCTGGCTGCGCCTGTTTCCTCGAAGGGATCGGACAATGGTGGCGCAGAAGGGCAAGGACCTGCTCCTGAAGATATTCAACGGTACGGCTTACGAAACGGTGGCGGGGCCGTTCCAGGCGAGCGCGCTCGAATATTCCGGCCAGTATAATGGCAAGGTGATGTTCGAGCTGGCGCTGGAATCGGCCGGCGTCATCAGCTTCGAGGCGCTCTGATGCGGGCGGCGGGGGCAAGGGCGAACCGGCGCCGCGGCGAGATCGAGGCTGTCATCGATGGTGGACAGCGGATCCTCTGCCTCATGCTTGACGCGTTGGCGGAACTGGAGACAGCGTTCTCCGCGGAACAATCTCGTCGGTCTGGCCGAGCGCTTCTCGCGCGGACAGCTGAAGGCAGCCGACATGATCCGTATCATCGGCGCCGGTCGTCGCGGCGGCGTCGGAAAGTGCAGCTCCCTATTTTTCCAACCGAAGCTGAGCCGACACCATGCAGCGGCGTTTCCTGGAGGCGCATCACGCGTCGTGGAGGCCTGCGGGCACTGACGCCGCTTGCCCCCGTCCACATCAGATGCGCGCGCAACGACGATGGCGTGAAGGTCCCTGGATCCGGCGCGGGCGCGACAGCGCCTACAACTGGCTCGCCGCCGAAATTCCGCTGGATGAGCCGTTTGAACGCTACCGCGTCGAGATTATGGACGGTGACGCGGTTCTGAGAGTAAGCGAATCCGACAGGGCGGAGTGGGTTTATCCCACCGCTGACGAACTCGCCGATTTCGACCATCCGCAAAACAGCCTCAGCTTGCATGTTTGGCAACTTGGGGAACGTGTGTCGCTCGGCATTCCGGCGCACGCGACATGTGTTGTGTGAATTTCATCTTGAAGGAGAGAAAATGATAGATCTGAAGAATTGGTACAGTTCGAAGACCATTTGGGGCGCGCTGATTTCAATCGTCGCATCTGTGTTGCATTTTGCCAGTATCGACCTTGGTGCGACGGACAAGAGCCAGTTGGTCGACGCAGTCGTCAACATAGCTGGCGCACTCGGCGGCCTGCTCGCTGTTTTCGGGCGTGTCACCGCCAAGGCGACCATCAAGTCCGTTTCTTGAATCCGGCGCGGCGAGCGGAAAGCTTCGTTCGCCGACCGGACTTTCGAACACGCCTGGCGTGAATTCGGAATTGTTCTAAATATCAAGGATTACAAGGCATTCATTTGCCATTCAGGTCTCTTGAGTACATAGTCTGGGCCAAGTTAGTATCCATTGAAAGCATTGCACATGGCCTCTCCCTTGAGCGTCGCAGCGCTAGCCGCCGGGCTGGCGATAACGTCGCCCTCACCGGATAATCCGCGTACCCTGACGGTGCGTGTTGCAGGCGATTGCAGCGAGGCCGCGCGTGAGGTTGTGGAAAAAACGGGAGGTCAGCTCCTTTCCGTTCAGCCTGCTGGCGACAGCTGCATCATCACCGTCCTCGTCCAAGGCAACGGACAGCGCCCGCGTAAAGTGACCGTCAAGGTTCCGATGTAGGCAGAATCGCCCTATCTAGACGCCAAGAGATCAAGCGGAGCAAAGCGGACCGATGCGCATTCTGGTAGTCGAAGACGATGTCAACCTGAACCGGCAGCTCAGCGACACGTTGAAGGAAGCCGGTTACGTCGTCGATCAGGCCTTTGACGGCGAGGAGGGCCACTTCCTCGGCGATACCGAGCCTTATGACGCGATCATTCTCGATATCGGACTGCCTGAACTGGATGGCGTCACGGTGCTCGAAAAGTGGCGTGGCGCAGGTCGCGGCATGCCCGTGCTGATCCTGACGGCGCGCGACCGCTGGAGCGACAAGGTCGCGGGCATCGACGCCGGCGCGGATGACTACGTCACCAAGCCGTTCCATGTCGAGGAAGTGCTGGCACGCATCCGCGCCCTGATCCGCCGCGCGGCGGGGCATTCCTCGTCCGAGATCATCTGCGGCCCCGTGCGGCTCGATACCAAGAGCTCAAAGGCGACAGTCAATGGTGTGGCGCTGAAGCTGACCTCGCATGAGTACCGGCTGCTGTCCTATCTCATGCATCACATGGGGGAAGTGGTTTCGCGTACCGAGCTGGTCGAACATATGTACGATCAGGATTTCGACCGCGATTCCAATACGATCGAGGTTTTCGTCGGGCGCCTTCGCAAGAAGATGGGCGTCGATCTGATCGAAACGGTGCGCGGGCTCGGCTACCGCATCCAAGCGCCGAACAATGCGAATTAAATCGCTTACTGCACGCGTCCTGCTGCTGACCACGATCTGGTCGACTGTCGCGCTTGTCGTCATCGGGTTGCTGATCTCGACGCTCTACCGAAAGAGCGCGGAACGCGGCTTCCAGGACCTTTTGCGCGCCCAGCTCTATAACGTCGTCAATTCCGTTACGATCGGCGACCAAGGGGCGCTCAGCGGCAGCCCGCAACTTGGCGACCTGCGTTTTGCGCAGCCGAAGACGGGCTGGTATTGGGTCGTCGAACCACTCGGCACCTACACGGCGCCGCCGCTCGTGTCGCCCTCGCTGGGTTCCGCGTCGATCCCTGTACCCTCTGTTCTCGAAGCGCCCTTCGACAAGAATTATGAGCGCTACTATCAGGTGACGGATGCTGCGGGGAATCGGATCCAGGTTGCCGAGACCGAGGTCGTGCTGGATACTGACGGTCGCGCCGCCCGCTTCCGCGTGACCGGCAACGTCGATGTTGTCGAGAACGACGTTCGCAATTTCTCCCATAGCCTTTACCTGGCGCTCGCCGGCTTCGGTGTCGGCAGCCTGATCGTCAACGCACTGGCGATTCTCTACGGCCTCAAGCCGCTCGACAAGGCGCGCGCCGCGCTCGAGCGCATTCGCGCCGGCGAGAGCGAGCAGTTGAAGGGCGATTTTCCGCGCGAAATCCTGCCGCTCGCCAACGAGGTCAACGCGCTGATCGACAGCAATCGCCGCATTGTCGAGAGGGCGCGCATGCAGGTCGGCAACCTTGCCCACTCCCTGAAAACGCCGATTGCCGTGCTGCTCAACGAGGCGCGCGTGCTGGAACGCACGCACGGCGATCTCGTGCGCGGCCAGGCGGAGGCGATGCAAGGCCAGGTGCAGTCGTATCTGAACCGTGCCCGCATTGCGGCGCAACGCGAATCCGTGCTTGCCCGCACCGACGCCGAACCCGCTCTTGAGCGCCTGGTGCGCGTGATGCGGCGCTTGAACCCCGACAAGCAGTTTGAACTCACGGCGGCGCAGCCACATGTTGCGGTCGCCATGGAACAGCAGGACCTAGAAGAGATCGTCGGTAACCTTTTGGAGAACGCCGCCCGTTTCGCGGCGACCAAGGTTCGCGTTTCCGTCGCGGAAGCACCGGAGGAGGTCAAGGGCACGGAAGGCAGCGGGCGTCGCCACTGGGTCGAGCTCGTTGTCGAGGACGATGGGCCAGGGCTTGAGCAGGATCAGGTTCGCGAGGCGCTGAAGCGCGGCAAGCGGCTGGACGAAAGCAAACCGGGCACCGGCCTTGGACTTTCGATCGTGACGGAGATTTCCAACGAGTATCAGGGGCGGCTCGAATTGTCCCGCGGCGAATGGCAGGGATTGAAGGCCCGGCTTATTTTGCCTGGCATCACAAAGGATGTTGCGTGAGCATTTGCTTGATGTCACATAGACATAGGCGATTGCATAGCATGCTTTGCCTTATTGCCGACACGGCTTGGTGCGCGTGTGGCTGCGTAATTGACACCTAATTCTGGTTCGGCTGAATGATGCTACGTTCGCAAGGCATGATCGTTTCCTCGCTTCTTGTCGCCATCACGCTGTCAGCGTGCCAATCGACAAAAAGCGGTGGCTCCGGCGGTCTTTTCTCGAGGAAACCTCCTGCTTCGGCTACCTATATCGCGGCGTTGCAGGGCGGCATCATCGGTCGCAGCGGCGTGGATATCAGCGACAGCGACCTCCAGCGCGCCCTGGAAGCCGAGTATCGCGCGCTGGAAAGTGCTGCAGTCGGACAGCCTGTTGTCTGGAGCGGGCGCAATGTCAGCGGCAGGGTCGTCGCGTCTGCACCCTACCAGGTCGGCTCGCAGAACTGCCGTCAGTATACCCATAGCGTGACGATCGGCGGCAAGGAAACGGTGGCGCGCGGTTCCGCCTGCCGAAACGATAATGGCAGTTGGTCGCCCCTCGGCTGAGCGACGGCAGAATTAACTGCTCGGGCCATGTTGCGGCCAAACGCCTCAAATAATCGTCATTGCGGCTTTGCTTGTTGGAATAGATGTTCGCTTCGAGTATTTGGCATCTATGCTTTTCTGGATTCTTGTGGCCGCTCTGACGGCCGCCGTCGCTGCCGTTCTGCTTTACCCGCTTCTGCGTGACACGAGAGCGATCGATGACGCGCATGCCGGGGAGGCTGCCGTCTATCGCGATCAGTTGCGGGAACTCGATCGCGATCTCTCTGGTGGGCTGATTTCAGAGGATGAGGCCGATTACGCGCGAGCCGAAATTGGCCGGCGCCTGATCACTGTCTCGGCCGCGCCGGTCACCGATCGCAAGGCCTCGAAACATCACCGTCTTTCCGAGGCGTTCGTACTGCTGCTCCTGCCGATGGTGGGGCTCTGTCTTTACATTTTTGTTGGGCGACCCGATTTGCCGTCGCAGCCGCTGCAAGCCAGACTTGAGAATCCCGGCAACGATATGGCGATCCTGGTCGCCAAGGCCGAGCGGCACCTGGCGCAAAATCCCGATGACGGCAAGGGCTGGGACGTCCTGGCACCGATATACTTCAACACTATGCGTGTCGCCGATGCCGAGAATGCTTATCGCCGCGCGATCCGTCTGCTCGGGCCGAGCCCGGTGCGGCTGGACGGCCTTGCCGAGACGCTGATGGCGATCTCGGACGGTGTGGTCACCGAAGATGCGCGCAAGGTGTTGGAGCAGTCGCTTCAGCTAGATCCCGACAATCCGAAGGCCCGGTTCTACATTGCGCTTAGCATGGAGCAGGCTGGTCAGGCAGCAGAGGCCAAGGTCGCCTTCGAGGCGCTCGCGAAGCAATCGCCGGCCGACGCGCCCTGGTTGCCGCTGGTCGCCGAACACATTGCGAAGAATGGCGGCGCGCCGCCGAGCGGTGCCGCGCGCGTGCCAGGCAATCCGACGCAGGCTGAGGTTGCCGCTGCGGAGAGCATGAGTCCGGGCGACCGGCAACAGATGATCCGCGGCATGGTGGAGAGCCTTGATGCCAAGCTGACCCAGGACCCGAACAATCTGGAAGGCTGGCTACGGCTTGTCCGCTCTTATGTCGTATTGAAAGACACGGATCGCGCAGTTGCGGCTCTGAAGCGCGGACTGGCAACGTTTCCGGCCAGCAGCGGACAAGGCAAGCAACTCCTTGCGCTGGCGCAAGAACTTGGCATTGCGATGGATGGCGGCGTGTCGCCGAGCGGCGCCGCGAGCGCGCCCGGTAATCCCACCCAGGCTGAGGTTGCCGCAGGCGAGAGCATGAGTGCCGGTGACCAGCAACAGATGATCCGCGGCATGGTGGAAAGCCTTGATGCCAAGCTTACCCAGGACCCGAACAATCTGGAAGGCTGGCTGCGGCTTGTGCGTTCTTATGCCGTATTGAACGAAAAGGCGCACGCGGTCGACGCGTTGCGGCGCGGGCTAGCGGTCTTCCCTGCGACGGGCGAGCAAGGCAAGCAACTGCTGGCGCTGGCGCGAGAGCTCGACATTGCGACAGAAGGAATGACGGAATGACGCGCAAGCAAAAGCGCCTGGCGGTGATCGGTGGCGGCATGAGCTTCATCATTGCCGCGGTGCTGCTCGTCATGTTCGCCTTCAGCCAGTCGGTGGCCTATTTCTATATGCCTGCGGATATCGCCAAGAACCCAGTGCCGCCTGGAACGCGCATACGTCTCGGTGGCCTGGTGGGCGAGGGCAGCATTGTGCGCGGGGGGGGATCGACGGTGCAGTTTGCGGTGACCGATGCGACCGGCGATCTGGTCAGGGTACGATATACCGGCATTCTTCCCGATCTCTTTCGCGAGGGCCAGGGCGTGGTGACCGAGGGGCGTTTCGAAACGGGCAGCGACGTCTTTACCGCCGATACGGTGTTGGCCAAGCACGACGAGAAATACATGCCGAAGGAAGTCGCCGACAAGCTGAAGGCCCAAGGGCTTTGGAAGGAAGGAGAGGCGGTGCAATGATCATCGAGATCGGCCACTATGCCCTGATCCTGGCGCTGGCGACGGCGCTCGTGGTCTCCGTCGTGCCGGTGATCGGTGCAAGGCGCCTCGACCGTGCGATGATGGATCTGGCTTCGGTCGGGTCCCTGGCGATGTTCGCGCTGGTGGCGTTCTCCTTCGGAGTTCTGACCTACGCCCACGTCGTCTCCGACTTCTCTGTCGCCAACGTCTGGGAGAACTCCCATTCGCTTGTGCCGCTGCTGTTCAAGTTGTCAGGCGTCTGGGGCAATCACGAGGGCTCGATGATGCTCTGGCTGCTGATCCTGGTGCTGTTCAGCGCCCTGGTCGCGCTCTTCGGACGGAATTTGCCCGATACGCTGCGGGCAAACGTGCTCGCCGTGCAGGCCTGGATATCGGTCGCCTTCATCCTGTTCATCCTGCTGACCTCCAATCCCTTCATGCGGCTGGATCCGGCCCCGG